>JBHHZW010000087.1:0-7942 GCA_046758305.1 Bacteroidota bacterium
GGGATGGTGGGAATCTGGTTGTCCTGTATCAAAAGGACCTCGAATGGAAACCCGAGTATGCACCATATCCCATCGAACTTTCCCGTCGGCGTGTGTCAGACGAATCAGCTCCTGTGCTGATGCTCGAGCCGGATCATCCCCTTTTGCGGTATCCGAACCGTATTGTCGAGGAGGACTGGGAAGGCTGGGTGCAGGAGCGAGGGCTCTATTTTCCCGGAGGCCATGCCTCGGAGTATCGGCAGCTTCTCGCATGTGCGGACCCGGATGAACCGCTCCTAACGACGGGCTACCTCGCCGCTGACTACGGAAAGGGGAGCTACATTTATACCTCCTATTCCTGGTACCGCCAGATTCGAGAAGCACATCCAGGTGCCTTGCGGAGTTTTGTGAACATGATATCCTACGGTGTACGGAAATCACACAGGAGAGTGGACTGATGCGATTCGGTTCCGCGTCAATACCTCTGGCGCTCTCTCTTTTCCTCCTCTGCGGTATGTCGAGTTGTTCGACCAATGATCCAACGAAGGAGAAGCTTGTTGTGTACTCACCTCACGGGAAGGAATTGCTGACAGAGTTCGAACGACAGTACGAGGCACTAAGGCGCGACGTCGATGTTCTGTGGCTTGACATGGGTTCACAAGCTATCTATGACCGGCTGTGGACAGAACGAAAGAATCCGCAGGCAGACATTTGGTGGGGAGCGCCATCGATTCTTTTCAGGAAGGCAGAACAAGAAGGGTTGCTTGCGCCGTTCGTTCCGACTTGGGACAGCGCCGTTACGCTGGCTGAGAAGAGTGCTCGGGGGTTTTGGTACGGCACATTCCTAACGCCGGAGGTCATCGCGTACAATACGCGGCTCCTGTCCGCCGATGCGGCACCGAAAGACTGGGACGAACTGCTGCAGCCACGCTGGAGGAATAAGATTGTTCTCCGGTATCCCCTCGCGTCCGGGACGATGCGGATGATCTTCTCAGCGCTCATCGCTCGCGAAATTACACGGACTGGGGATGTGCACAATGGATTCCGCTGGCTTCGACGATTGGATGCGAACACCAAGAGTTACGCGGCTAATCCGACGCAGCTCTATCTGAAACTAGCCAGGGAAGAGGCACCCGTCACTGTGTGGAATTTACCCGACATTGAACTCCAGGTGCAGGTTCACGGCTATCCATTTGGCTACGTCATGCCGCAAAGCGGAACCCCGATGATCGTTGACGCTATCGCTCTCGTGGCAGGTTCGGATCAACCTGAAGTGGCGCGTGAGTTCTACGAATTCGTGACGCGCAGGGAGAGCATGATACTGCAAGCGGAAAAGTTTTTCAGGATTCCAGCCCGAAACGACATTGAAAAATCTGCGCTGCCTGGCTGGGTCAGTCGACTTGACCTGAAGCGGATGGAAGTCGATTGGCTGCTCATCAGCGAAAGAGAACGAGAATGGATGCGCTACTGGGAGGAGAACATTAAAGGCAGAGGTGTTGTAGTTGAGTCAGAGGAGGTGCGAGGGGACAAAGCAAAGCTGGGGAATTGAAAGCGAGAGGAAAGTCTTGACGGGGACTTACATGCTGCCTCAGAGCATCGTCATACCATGACATTTGCGACCAAGCTACAACTCAGACAAGTCTCTAAGTTTTTCGGCGAATTGCGTGCAGTCGGCAACGTAGACCTCGAAGTACAGCAGGGTGAATTTTTCTCGATAGTTGGTCCCAGCGGAAGCGGGAAGACGACACTGCTCCGAATCTTAGCTGGCTTTGAAAAGCTGACGACGGGCCAAATACTTGCCGATGGGAGAGATATCACGGGGGACCCACCGCAGCGTCGAAACATGGCAATGGTATTCCAAAACTACGCGCTGTTCCCGCATATGACGGTCTTCGAGAACGTCGCTTTTGGCCTGGAAGCGCAGCATCTGCCGAAATCGGATATCCAGCGCCGGGTCGATCGTGTGCTTGCGCTCGTCCAGTTGAACCACAAAGTAAACGAGCCTGTTCCTCATTTGAGCGGCGGAGAACAGCAGCGCGCCGCAGTTGCTCGAGCTCTGGTCGTGGAGCCGAGCGTTTTGTTGATGGATGAACCCCTCAGCAATCTCGATGTCACGCTGCGAGTGGAGACTCGTGAGCAGTTGCGATTGCTGCAGCAGCGTATCAAAATTACAACCGTATACGTCACACACGATCAATCGGAGGCGCTCGCGTTATCGGATAGAATGGGCGTGATGAACGAGGGTAAGCTCGTTCAGGTCGGCACACCCCAAGAGATCTACAATAGTCCCCAATGCCTGTTCGTGGCGACTTTCTTGGGAAATGCAAACACGATCCGCGGGACAGCCCTTCAGAGGAGCGATCGGTGCGTTGACGTGGTGATCCATCAGGACGTGAAGATATGCGTACCGCATGAAGGTGATGTTCGTGAGGGCCAGCGTGTCATCGTTGCCGTCAAGCCTGAGCATGTCAAAATTGTTCCTGCCTCCGCGACCGGATCGCTGAAAGCGGAGATCATCAGCATTCAATTCTTGGGTGTTTTCACTGAGTATCTCCTGAAATCGAGCGAGTTGATCATTCGGGTGTTGCAGACAGGAGCGGACAAGTCGATCCGCATCGGAACGCGCGTCTCGCTGGAGGTCGACGGACCAAAGTGCTCTGTGTTCACAGAATGATTTCGATGATTTCGCCGTCGTCATAATGGAAACAATCTGGAAATCCGTCGGTCTGGGTCTCATGCTGTTCGTTCTCATCGGATTCATCCTCTATCCGATTCTGTGTATGGTGATAGAGAGCGTGACGATCGATGGAACGATGTCCTTCGAGAATTATGGAGCCTTTTTTGACCTTCGCTCTACCTCAAACATCGAAGCCCTTTGGAACTCTCTCTGGGTTTCGGTTGTCTCGGTATTGATTTGTGGATTGATCGGGACAGGACTTGCGGTCGTTTTTTCTGAGTTTGATCTTCCGCTCAGTCGGTTTCTTTCGAAGATTGCTGTCCTCCCCATCGCGTTGCCGCCGCTGGTCGGCGTTCTATCGTTTTTCTTCCTCGTGGGGGAAAGTGGAATCATTCCACGAGCCATCATGAGTATTCCTGGTTTCGGCGGGATTTCGTTCGGACTTGAGGGATTCTCTGGTGTGATCGTAGTGCATTCCTACGTCTTCTACGTCTATTTTTATCTTTTCGCAAGTGCTGCACTATCCCGTCTTGATTCAAGCCTTATTGAGGCAGCAGAAAACCTTGGCAGCTCTCGTCTGCGTACCCTGTTGAGGGTCATTCTGCCTCAGTTGAGGCCTGCACTCGTGGGAGCCTCGCTCCTCACGTTCATGATGAGTATGGCGTCGTTTACCGCGCCGTTGATCTTTGCCGCGGACAAACGTTTCCTAACTCTGCAAATCTTCAACGCGAAACTTAACGGCGATTTCGATATTGCAGCGACTCAGTCGGTTGTGCTCTCCATGATTGCTATGGGATTCTTGCTCCTTCTTCGGCTGTCGTCTCGAGAGTGGCGGTTGCAAGGTACGGTCAAGGGAGTGACTCGTCCGCGGAGGGTAGCGGTGCCCCCTGGAGGAAGGCTGTTGCGGTGGGCCCTGTCGCTTACGCTTGCGGTTCTACTCTTATTGCCGCTCCTTACCGTTCTGCTTATCTCGTTCGTCAAGGAAGGATCGTGGACATGGCAGATACTGCCACAAAATTTCACTGTTTCGAACTACGCCGATCTCTTTATGCGATCGGGCGTCTTTGAGCCGATCAGAAACAGTCTTATCATGTCTGGTCTTGCTACTTTTTTGAGTGTTCTCTTCGGATTTGGAGTGGCGTACGCCACCGTCAGAGGACGATGGCGGTGGGGTGCTCGAGCTCTAGAGACTGTTGCCCTGTTACCGGCCGCCATCCCGGGTACCGTTCTCGCTATCAATTTCATTCTTGCCTTCAACTCTCCGACGCTGTTTGCGGGATATCGAGTGCTCGTAGGGACATTCTGGATTCTACCGCTGGCATACTTTGTCCGAAACATGCCGCTCGTAGTACGGTCCTCTCTTGCGGGTCTCGAACAGATTGATCCATCGCTCGATGAAGCCGCAAAAAACCTTGGTGCCTCCTGGACAAGGAGACTTCGGAGAGTGCTCTTGCCGGTTCTCTTGCCCTCGATCATTTCCGGAGGACTCTTGACATTTATCGCTTGCATGGGCGATTTTGTTACCTCAATCATGCTGTACACGGTATTCAATCGACCGATCGCCGTGGAGATTTTTTCTCAGCTCCGGTTGTACAACTTTGGCGGTGCTGCGGCGTACAGCATGATTCTTCTGGTTCTCATCGTGGTCGCGCTCGAGATCACGGTGCGCTCGCTCGGTGGTCGCCGTTCCCAGCTGATGTATTTCTAGGTTGATTTCGAGGCAGAATCTTGATAGATTGTGCAGCGACAGGAGTTGAAGGAGCAGGTGTTAGGATCTTCTGCACTGGAAACGCATTCGTACTCGATCTCTGGTGCCGATCCTTGACTGATCAGGACGATTCCGATTACCGACTTCTGGAACGTTTCAAGTCCCAATTTCAAGTAGGAGTCCCACTTCTCCCAAAACGGCCCATGAGTGGAACGAGCGGTTGCCGTTTTGCGGATCCCGGCGGCTCATGACGCTAAGTTCACCGGAGGGGGATTCGATACTGCTCATAACTTCCATTTACGCGCCCGTAGCTCAATTGGACAGAGCGCTGGCCTCCGGAGCCAGAGGCTAAGGGTTCAAATCCCTTCGGGCGTACTCGTGGTTCTTGAGCGGCCAGTGTCCACCATTCTGTCCGGAAAATTCTTGATGGCAAATGGATTGCTGCCGCCTTCATACTGCATCCGCCTCGTAACAGGCACGTCGGGCAGGAATTTCTGTATGGAAGACGAACTCCTCAGTGACTTTTCTCTAGAGTAACGATGCTATGGTCCGAGCAAGAAAGAAAATTACGAAGCGTGAGTTGAAAGAGGACAAGCTGGTTCTAACGTACTTCAAAGCTCAACATTTCCTCGCGGAGCACAAGAAATACATCGGCTTGGTCATCTTCGGAACCGTTGTTTTACTGGGCGCAGGCGTTGCGTACAACAATAACCGACTCGCGAACGAGCAAAAGGCGGCAGCAGAACTCGGAAAAATTTTCACCTATTACGATAGCGGTTCCTACAAGCTTGCCATCGATGGAATCCCTGAGAAAAACATTCTCGGTCTCAAGCTGATTGCCGACAATTATGGGAGCACCCCTTCTGGAGAGTTGGCAACTTTCTATCTCGCCAACGCCTATTACATGATTGGGGATTACGATAACGCTTTGGAGTATTTTCAGGAGTTCGATACGGACGACAACATCCTGGAGGTTTCGGCGCTTTCTGGGATAGCTGCTTCTTACGAGGGGAAAGGAAAGTACGCGGAAGCCGCGAAGAACTTCGAACGCGCTGCCAGGGTTTCCTCGGATCAACTCCTGAATCCTGAAAACCTGCGGAACGCTGCTCGGAATTACGCCCTCGCTGGAGAAAAAGAGAGGGCAGTCGAGATCTATAAAAAAATTAGGAAAGAATTTCCGGGTTCTCCCCAGGCGCGTGAGGCTGAGCGTTCGATAGCAGAGTTGAGTGTCTGATTAGCGGCCTGATCCCCGATGATCCGATGTGTCGATTGTGGTTGTCACCCCCGCCGTGGGCGGGGCGAACAAACACTCTTGCCCGCAGCGTAGTAAGGGTTGGAACCAGAGCTTTGGAGCTCCTGACGAACTCGGGGGATCTGCGCACACCTCAAAGGACCCACCGATTACCCAGCCAAAGACGTTGAGATCGTACGGTTGAAGGGAGGCTGGTCGCGTAGCAAATTCGATGCGCAGCAATCGCTGGTGAATTTGACGGTGCGTGAACGGTTTTCTAATCCTTTCATTTTCACCAAACTCCAAGTCCGTGTAGCATTCCTGGCTCTCAAGACATCTTCCACACGGTGTTTTTTCATGGATGAAAACTTCCTCAAAGGAGCGGAACAAAGATTCCTTCCAGCGAGAAGCGACAGTATCAAATGAATCTGCAAAAGTGGGGTTCTCAGGGCAGTCGAAGTCTTGGGGTGAGATTAAGTGGGGACTGGAAAGCCATCCCGACAGATTCGGGAGAAGTAGAATCAACCGACTGCAATAAAAAGCCCCGTCCGACGGACGGGGCAAACATGTGTACCGTGGAGTTAGTACACACGCATCTTAAGGAGGGCTGAACCTTAATGAGGTAAAAGCACGTAGTAATATAGTAAAGCAACCTGCACTTGTCAATACCCAAGGATGATTTACTTAATTTTTCCAAATCAACATAACTCGACGCTGAAATATTTCGCGTGTGGCCGTCGTGAGATTTAACGCGGTCGAGAGGAAGAAATTACCGGAAGAGAATATCCCTCGCGAAGACTTGGTGATCATCAGGTTTCCCAGAGCAACGTTCACTGACCGAGCACGTTGAACGCATTCCCTCTGAATCTTGACTTGCATTTCCTTGAGACATAGACAATTACAAGCGTTGTTTCAAGTTTAAATGCAGATCCACGTCTCATTCACAAGAGAAAACTGCACATAATAAAGCCACCATGGAGCAATATGGGTCCTCGAAAAGCGGGTTTATTCATTCACCCGAAATTACTTTTCAGTTTAAACCGTTCTGTATTGATCTTATGTTTTCCAAGAGTCCTTGTCCCTGCCTGCCAAATTGTGGAGCAATAGTAGCCTAAATTTCTCAAGCTTTCTGAGATTACCAACTTCCCAATTATTTCGCGTGATTGGCGTCCGTTGCAGCATGAGATACGATAGGACCAACCGATGCCTATAATCCAGTAGCTTTGTCGAATTTGCTTGAGAATATGCAGGACTAACGGCTGGGTTTGACCAACCGTCACCTAAGCAGGATGGAGAGTATGAAACTGGCCAGGGATCGCCGAATGCACCCCCGATAGCCATTTCTCAACAGTTTTCGTAACTTTTCTCAAAGGATATCGAAAAACAAAGGAATAGAGGGGATCTCTGCGGCTTAGGCTGAACTCACTTTTGTCGATGGTTAGTGTTGCGGTGGCTGTCTCCAAGCAGATTATCTTGATTTTCATTGCCTTTTTTTCGTGTTTATTTCCATCTGGCGACGGTCAATAGCTCCAGGTCTTAGGTGAAATGCTCATCATAGCCGCACTACTGGCTCCTATGTTCACACAGAGCCACTAAGCCGTTGGAAATATTGACTCCACGATCTGGTACGGTTGACAATACGTCCTCGTTGAGGGGGATTTTGTTACACCAGGGGCAAAGTTGCGGGCAAGTCCTACGCCCTGTATCGACGACGCTATCGCGTTATAGCCGTTAGGGATCTTCATTCTAGAGATCGTCCACATTCCAGGTTCTAAGATCAGCGTGCTGATCGCCGTATGAGAATTCGACGGCTTCTGTATATCCTTCTTCCCAGTGTTCTGTTCTTCCTGGTATTTATTGCTGATGCGATCCGGAAGAACGTGCACTTCGAGATCGCTGGCTTCATCTTAATTCGAGAACTTACCCTCCTTTTATCATTTTTCCTGTTATATCTTTACTTCCAAAGCGAGACTGTCCGGTCGGAACACCAACCGGTTCGAGTTCTCCGGACGACTTTCTTTTACTTAGTTGCTTTGCTCTCCTTCTACGGATTTGTGTCGTTTCTCCCTCAGGGCGGTTTTGAATCGAAAGAGCTCTATCTTGTTCCCCTCGATTACACGACCATTTTTTCCGCCAGCATTCTTGGGATTGGAGCTGGAATCTTTTCTCTGTCACTCTTGATATCACTCCGGGAGTTTATTTTCCTCAAGCGTCGCAGGGGTACCAAGAGGTCGTTTATTCTTTTTCTCGTTTTCCTCCTCGTGACCATAGCATGGACGCTCAATCTGCGACCACTCGAAGATAGCACGTGGGGCTCTGTGTTGTTCGGATTGGCAGTCTTCTTCAT
>JBHHZW010000088.1:0-7896 GCA_046758305.1 Bacteroidota bacterium
ATTCGAACTTCATATCACGAAGTTGCTTGATTTGCGCCTGGGTCAGGTCAAGCTCATCGGCATGATTGAGATAAAAACCAAACGCACCATGCCTGCCCTGCTCCAGCATGCCACAATTCATGCCCTGACCCATCATGGCGTCACCCATGCCTTGGCCTTGTTTCGGGCCCTGCATCATCTGGGCATCCGCGTCAGCAAACAGCATCAAGCCGACAACTACGCCGGCCAATGCGAAAATAAGATGTTTCTTCATGATGATATTCTCCTTGGTTTTGTGTTTGAACTAGCGGAACAACCTTGCAGGCGTTCCGTTTTCTTGTTCATGAGTTTGATAAAGCCCGAAAGCCAGCTGCAATCTCGAACATAGAACGCTCGCTTGGCGAGTATCAAAACTAATGTCAGTGTTTTTTTCCGGTCCTAATCTTCGTGTCACACCCGCTTCGGCTGAATGCCACCCCAAGTTGCTTCCACTTGCATGAGATCAGCCTGTCCTTGAACAGCTTGCGGAACTATCTGAGGATTTGCTCTTAACGTTTGATAGATGTATCTACATCAGTTTCCTCTTCTTGCACTTGCATACCCACCGCAGACCAATCTGGCGGTTCACGGTTAGACCAGCCGTCCACGCTGGTCATTGGGACGAATGTCCGCTCGCCGGAGCAGGTTAGCGTTACTCACTACAGTAACGGACGAAGTTGCCATAGCAATTTCGGCCAGTACGGGATGCATCCATCCGATGATTGCCAGGGGGATCATCGCCACGTTGTAGAAAAAGGCCCAGAACAAATTTTGCCGAATCTTTCGAAACGTGTTCCGACTCAGATTGATGGCTTCGACCACACCTGCCAATTCACCACGCACCAGGGTTACATCGCTGGCCTCAATGGCGATATCTGTCCCTGTGCCGATGGCAACGCCCACATTGGCTTGCGTAAGTGCAGGCGCGTCATTAATCCCATCCCCCACGAATGCAACAAGGCCAAATTTCTTCTGCAGATTCTGAACTTCTGTTACCTTCCCGTCAGGAAGGACTTCAGCCAAAACATGATCAATGCCGACTCTTCGCGCAATAGCTGCAGCCGTATGGCGATTATCGCCAGTGATCATAGCGGATTCCAGACCGATTCGATGCAGCTCCCTCAAAGTGGCTACTGAATCCTCTTTCAGCGTATCGGCCACAGCAACAATTCCTACCAGCTGGTTATCCACGGAAACCAACATGGCCGTTTTCGCATCTCCTTCTAGTCGGAGCAAGTCCTCTTCCAAAAAGGTGTAAGTCAATCCATGCTCCCGCATCATCCTTCGGGAACCTACAAGAACCTGAATACCCTTTATTGAAGCCAAAACCCCTTTTCCGCGAATGGCCTGAAAATCTTGCAGTTCCGCCAGCGTCAGTCCGTTGGATTCCGCTCGCTCAACGATGGCACGGCCAAGAGGGTGCTCACTGCCTCGTTCGGCAGCAGCAGCAAACTCAAGAACCTTGTCTTCATCAAAGGAATCAAGACCGACAACATCTGTTACCTCCGGTTTGCCTTTCGTGATGGTCCCGGTTTTGTCAAATACTACTATTTTGACATCCTTGAGTGTTTGGATTGCTTCGCCGGAACGGATGAGGATTCCATGTTCGGCACCCATACCGCTTCCGACCATCAGCGCCGTGGGAGTTGCCAGACCTAATGCGCAGGGGCAAGCGATCACCAATACAGCCACCATAGAGACAATTGCCAACGTAATGACACCGATATCTGGGTTCACCCATGGCAGGAAGGAACCCGCCTGAACGAACGACTGCATGAAACCGGGAAAGAGCAGCCAAAGAACTATGCTCAAAGAGGCAATCCCGATGATCGTTGGCACAAATATTCCCGTGACCCTATCGGCGAACTCCTGAATAGGAACTTTGGAGCCCTGGCATTCCTCCACCATCTTTATCACCTGCGCCAAAAAAGTATCCTTTCCTACTTTGGCGGCTTTTATTCTTAGCAGTCCCTCTTGATTAATGGTGGCCCCGATAACCTCATCCCCCGGTCGCCGATTGACGGGCATACTTTCACCAGTGGCCATCGACTCGTCCACGGCACTCTCTCCGTCCAACACCACACCATCAGTGGGGATTTTTTCCCCTGGACGTACAATCATCGTATCCTCTACCTGCACCTCCTCAACAGGCACTTCTACTTCGCGGCCATCTTTCAACACGCGGGCGGTCTTGGCTCCTAGCTCCAGCAGTCTCCGAATGGCCTGGGAGGCGCGTCCTTTGGCGGTTTCTTCCACATACCGACCCGTAAGGTGGAAAGCCATAATCATCGCCGATACACCAGCATAATTTGCGACCGGAAAGAAAAATGAAGCGGGACCCGTTAACAGGGAAACTCCCGTACCTAGGGCAATTAAGGTATCCATGTTGGCATAGCCGTGACCTACCGCAGACAATCCGCTGCTGAACGTGCGTCGACCCACCCAGAATAGGACTGGCGATGCGAGAAGAATTAATCCCAGGTTGTACGCCGTGGCGCTGGGCCAGAGGATGCCAAAAAACATTTCCATAAACATCCACGCAATTATCGGAACGGTAAATACCCAAGCAACACCCATGCGGAAGCGCGCTTGGCGCATTTTTAGTTCAGCTTCGTCCACTGCCATTTCACCCTCGATACTCTCCTCCGCAGGGGTCTGCAGCAGCTGGTAGCCAGCTTCTGATACGGCGCGCCTAAAATCAGACATGCTGGCCATACCGCTGATAAATGTTACTTTCGCCCGCTCCGTAGCCAAGTTCACACTTACTTCAATGACGCCCTCGACACGCTTCAAGGCTTGTTCGACGTGGTTGACGCAGGAAGCGCAGGTCATGCCATCGATGGGGAGAATGAGCGTTTCTGTCGAGACGTCATAACCAGTGTTTTGAACTGCGGCGACCAATCGACCCACATCATTCATTTCCGTGGCTAGGTGAACTTTGGCCTGTTCAGTTGCCAAATTGACGTTTGCTTGACTGACACCGTTTACACTTTTCAAAGCTTTCTCAACATGAGCCACGCATGAAGCACAGGTCATCCCTTGAATGGGAAGAATTAATTCCACTCGCTTTTTTGCTACGACCTCGCCTGCAGCTGCGGGAAGGGTAATGGAGCTCGTCGAATGCTCTCTGTCGACAATCACTGAGCTTTTTCCTTCGACGTATTTCAGAGGATTTGCATCGTATCTTTCTTTGCAGGTTTCTGAACAGAAATAGACCATATCCCCACCATATTGACTAACTGCGGCTGCGTCTGATTCTTCTACCATCATTCCACAAACTGGATCTCTAACCATCTTAATCCCTCCCTCTTACTTCGTTATCTTGCCAATACCTGCGCCAATTCCAGCAGGTGTAGATCAAGCGGTTCCCTATTGACGACTACTTTCGGGCAGCGAGTTAGTGGCAGCATCTCCTTTCATCTGGGTTACTGGAATCCATGCTCCTTGTCACAGAAACGTTCCCTTTATTCTCACTCAAGGCCTAGTGATGAGCAGGATGGTCCGAGTGATTCTTTTCACGTTGGTCGTTTGTTTCCTCTGATTCTTTATGTGAGTGCCTATGATCCGAATGTCCTCCGCATCCGCCCATCCCGCCGTGACTCCGATGCATAAGAAACATGATGAGAGCAAAGATTACGATATAAATAATCGTTTCTGTCATTTCGCCCCCCTCCCTTGGAGGAACATATTCCTCGGCACGCGTGACTTCAAAAGCAGACGCTCAAGATGTACTTCTTGATAGGTCATTTTCGATTTCTAAATTCATTTGTTGTTCGGCAAATGACGACTGATAAAGGCATTCCGAACGTGTCTTTCATTTTGTCATCAATTGCTTCGCTGCTCGTTTCTGGTTAAGCACAGATTTAAGTCTCCTACCGAATTGCACATTTAGCCATCATCTAAAACAGACCCTTTACGTTTCCTTCGACGCGTAGACTTCATCCCCTTTGATATTCACTTTGAAGGGTGTCAACGGTCTCGGCGGCGGTCCCTTGATGTTGATACCGTTGAGGTCGTAATGGCCATCGTGGCACGCACACCAGATGTGTTGCAGATCCTCACGATACTGGACAGTGCAAGCCAGGTGCGTGCACACCGCCGTGAACGTGCGTATGTCCCCTTGGGGCGTCCTAATAACAATCCCGGGCTCATTGCCGAACCGGAATATCTTACCGCTGTTTGGCTTCAGTTCATCAGCCCTGCCAGCAAGCACTGTCCTCGGTTTTGGCTCAGTTCCACGTGGGGGAATCAAGAATCTCCAAATGGGATAGAACACTGACGCAGCGAACGCCACAAGACTGCCCCCGAGTAGACGGCTGAGGAACGAACGTCGAGTTTTCTCCTGAACGTTCTTGTGTTCGATCATGTCCGTCATATCAGGTCCACCGTTTTCGTTCTTCTGCTGGATCCCAAAAGGTTCATGAAGGTCAAAGACCTTGACTTTTGTCTTCCTACCCGGATCTGCTCAGGTATACCTGTCTTCACCAAACATTACCTGAGAGCACAACTCGCCCTCGTTTTTCGCTGCCTGCTGGTGCTCCTGTCTTGGGCTTTTCGGACCAAGAGCGTCAATCCTTCCAATGCGATGATCTCTGCGGAATCACCCTTGCGAACAACATCAGAAGAGACCGCATTCCAAATCTCTCCGTGTAGCTGAACCCGGCCTCTCGGGCGAATCGTGTCGATCACCTTGGCGAATTCGCCCACCATCGGCTCCACGCCGGTCTGTACCGGCCGCTGCATCGCCCGCATGATTTTCCAGTAGAGGATTGCTGACAATGCTAAGATCACCGCATACACGGGACTAGCCACCCCAAACGGAAGGACCCAGAACACCGCTAGTCCGAAGATCGGCATCAACAAGACAAGGTGGCACATCGCACTGCGTCACCTCCTAATTCAACCACATCAACATCACTCTGCCTGCCGTGTCACGAAGAGGACCCTCCCACGCCAGCTCCACTCCAAACAGAACTGGCCTGACAGATCTCCATACCATCCGGCATAGCACGACCAGGCAACCGGCATCAGCAACATCCCCCTCCACCGTGATGATGCCCTCCGGATTCTTGAGCTGTCCCAGCATATTTTGCCGGGTCGTTATCGAATGTCGCTTTACAAGAGGAGGAACAGAAGTAATAGGTTTTGCCACGGTAGTCGCTCCTCTCGGTTGCGCTCTTCTCGTCAATTTGCATTCCGCATACTGGATCGCGTGTCATGGTACTCTCTCCTACTGGTTATACCTAGTGTTGTTTTTTTGATTAGGGCCAAGCTTCTCACCCCTTGAGAATTATTCTTCAACTAAATTTCGAGACGCCTTTTCGGCTGCACGACACCAATATTTGATCTCCAGCTAATTATCATCTGCATGTTGACAGACGAACGCAGAAATTTCTCCTGGCCGATCTGCTCGATCGCATCCTTGTTCACTTCAGCTCAGCAAGCTTCGCCTTCCCAAAATAGTTGTAGATCGGCACGAACACTGCAGCGATGTAAAACCCATAGATGACGACTCCAATGAGTCCTATGAAGAAGCTTCCCCAACTTAACCAGACGAACCCAGGCAACAGTATCTCCCACAGTTCGTACATTGCCCACTGTGGAAAGATGAGATCAAAAATGATGCAGAGGACATACGTTATCACTCCGAATGACGTAACTGCGAAGGCGATCGGTTTGAAACGAAGCGGTTTCATGGTTTCTTCTCTCTCCTTTCGAGGAAATCGTCCGTCAAAATAGTTGTACAGTGGAATTAGAATGTACGCGACAAAGAAGCCGGCGAGGAACACTTCGACGGCCCCCAGGACCAAGCTGAACATGGTAAGCCATGTGAACCCATAAAGGATCATCTCCCACCACCGGAACATCTGCCAACCTGTTTCTGGCAAGAGGAAATGGAGCACAACACACACGAGATAAAAAATGAGAAAGACAAAGCTTAGCCCAACCGCGACAGGGTATGGTTCAATACGTCTCATTGTTCTCACTTCGCTCCCGCTAGTTCGCATGAAGCATAATCTACTTCGTGCTGATGCGCATCTTTGCCATGTCTACACCAGATACAGTCACAATGTTCATGCATACACTGTTTGTCCACCAGGCGCGTATGATACCAACGTTTTGCGACTTGAAACAGCATGCGTTTCGACCACGAAGGCCTGTAGTGCTTTCGTAGTTGTGCCACAACATCGTCCGACTTTTCTATTCGACTCAGGAATCTTTCGTACCCATAATTTCCCAGATGCGCGAAAAGCCAGCGGTTTGCAAGTGAGGCCTGCAGATAAGGTGTCAGACCTCTCTTGCACAGGTAATCATACGAGGCTCCTGTAACCACGCTCTGCGCAGCCAAGTAGCCAGAAAACATCGCGTGTCTCATTCCAAAACCCCACAGAGCGTCCTGGAATCCTGCGTTCTCGCCAACGTAAAGAATGCGACCATCCTTGGTGGCCGACGGCCGAAAAAAGAAATTAACATATCCGCCAAACTCCCTGGGTTGTCGAATGTCAATGTTCACGACCCGCTGCATCGTTTCCAAGGCACGTACAAAGTAGCTTCGTTCATGTTGAAAATCCTCGAACATGCAGGTTGCAAATGTTGCCTTTCCTCCGCTGACCAGGAGATAGGCGTATGCCTTCGGTGCGATCCGGTCGTCCATGAAGCCAACGCACGCATCAGGGTGGGAAGTTTCAAAGACAACCCCTTTCGCTATGGCATCAGCCGCCTTGGGGCCGGTTCCGACGATAACAGTTCCCAGATTTGCTTTCTGTACATTGTCGTTCCACCTAAATTCGACGCCTTCGTCCAGTGCTTGTCGCTTCAGACCTTGGTCAAGAGACCACTCGTTGGTTCCACGTTCAAGAAGGTAGAAAAGTGGTCTCGAGGTTTGTATCGTGATCTTTCGCAGTCTCGGTCCATAGAACTCTCCCGAGGAATAGGGTTCGCAACGGAAGTTTATCGAAACGCCGATCGATCCCAGAAATTCCCGAACATCCTCTTCCGTCGACCAATTCTCAAGACCCTGAAAGTCGCCGTTGAACCGAAGACCGACGTCATCGTTGCGTTCATAGACGATAGCCTCAAACCCTGCCCGGGCAAGGTTGATCGCAGCCACAAGACCCGCGGGTCCAGCTCCAACGATATGGACGACACGATCACTCATGGAACATGTATCCTTATACCTTGATCAGTGTGGGTTTGGACAGTGCCGGACCTTCTGAACTTCGGAATGAAAGCTGGTACGTTTGATCTATATAATTCATAGGTCCCTCCGAATTTCGCCTCCACTTCACGCTCCTCTCTCATTGCCAGCCGGTAGTACGCGTACATCAAGATCGGCCACATCATCAGCGTGATGATGGTGGGCCATTGAATAAGCATACCAATGGTGATCAGAAAAAGGCCAGAATATTGTGGGTGACGAACGTATCCGTAGACACCTGAAGTAACTAATTCTCCCTTAGACTCATGGATTTGCTTCCAGCCTTTCCCCATGATAATCAGGCCGACCAACATCACAAATCCACCTAATTGACAAATGACGAGTTTGACCCATTCCGGCGCGCCGAAGAGGGAGCCCAATAGATGACCGCTCACGTGCTGAAAAGGATCGGTGACACCGAGTTCGCTGCCGAATAGTGAGATCAGAAGATAGATTGTCAAAGGAAACCCGTACATTTCTGTGAACAGTGCTACGATGAAAGCGGCAAATACCCCAAGAGTGCGCCATTCGTATTTCTTTTTCGGTCGAAGAAACCCCAGCACAAATCCCCCGAAGAGAATGACATTGAAAAGCACCATCGTCCAGAGACCATAATCATACGATTCGTGCCTCTCTATTTCCCTTTCTTTTCTTGAAGCTTCTATAATCCACTGCGTTGA
>JBHHZW010000089.1:0-7792 GCA_046758305.1 Bacteroidota bacterium
CATCCTTCTGGATCGTCAAGCGCCATTGAACCTACAAGCGCCAGTTGGAGGTCCTTTACCTCCTGCTTGGCGAGCTGGTAAGAAGCGATGACCCCGAGTGGATCCTTCCAGGGATCAAAGCGCGACACCTGAGTCACTAGGGGCCGATCAACCTCGACCCCAATCCATTCGAGTACCCGCCTCGTGGTGTTCGGGTTAAGCTCCATGTTTTTCGGACTCTCTGGATCGATGGCCGGCGGAATAATTTCGACTCGATGAACTAGCAAGTCCGGCGGCACGAAGCTGCCCAGCGTGAAGACCGCCGCGTCGTAGCCGACGAGGTAGGGTTGCAGAAAACCCCACACATCCCGGTCTGGCTCGGAAGTGTCGATGTGGCAGCGCCAAATCCATTTCGCTCCATCCTTGCCGTGAAGTTGAAGCAATGCCAATGGCTGAGGGTCGTGGACAACGATAAGATCGTACTGTTCTTCAAGCAACTTGGCGTTATTCGCAGAGTAGGTAAGATAGATTTTCTTTTCCTCCGGTGTGAGTTTGCGTGGGGCCCCCTGTAGGCTGTTGTGGATTGCCTTCGTTACGCTAAAGAATGCCTCATCACCAGTAATAATCTTCCAGTCCGCCACGAGCCCCATGTCCCGCAGGAGCGGCACCTCTGACCGGAGGATCTCTGCCACACCACCACCATAGGAAGTGGCATTCAGGTGAAGCACTCGTGCACCGCGCAGTGGTTCGGCAAGCGCGCGCAGTTGGGTGATCGCTTCTTGCCCGGCGCTTGGCTCGTAGTGGTCAATGCGCTGGGTACCGACATCAATGGTTTCAAGCATAGAGTTCGCCTCCGTCTTAGACCGGCGGCTCTAATTTCACCGTAGACCTGGTCCGTGTAAAAGTTTTATCAAAAAGTCAAGTCTTACTTCCAGCTCCACCGCCTGAAAAACTTGAAGATCAGGACTACAATTAACCCAACATTTACTCCGCAAAGGAAGGTTTCAACCAACTCGATCGGGAGGAAAGGGCACCATTCAACACGGAGTGACCTCTTCCGCCACTGACTTTACGTCGTCAAGTCGAGGTTGGTTTCGATCCTTCTAAGTACTTCTCCGGTTCACTCAGAAATGTGAACAAGCAGTACGCCGTGCAAAAAGAGTAGGTCTTCCCTTTGTACTCCAATTTGTTTTGTGCGGACTTTACTGCAACTTCCATTCTACACACCAGGTCTCGGGCTTTCATGATTTTCGTTGTAGTTGCAGACTTTTTCACGCTTGATTCACACCTCGGAGGACTACCAAAGTCCCCTAGTGGTCATTAGACTTCGGCTTGATCTTCATCCAATTAAGATGTTCATAATAACTGGACCAGAGCATTCCGAAGCTGAAAGCAAACATCAATTCTTCGAGAGGAACGCCGATGATGAGAATTCCCGAAATTGCAGACAGTGCCCACACCCTTTCTACATAACCTGGAGAGACCACTTCCAAGATGAAGAAATAGAGAAAATAGAACAGCAGAAAAATAACTCCACTGACCCATATCTTCTTCTTCAAATCCGGACGACACCACAGTGCAGCCAATCCGGCCACAAACATCGCGACCGTAGCGCTGTAAATCGGGCTCCAGTCAATCAGAAAATACAGGAGCGAAAAAATGATCAAGGGCGATACCAAAGTCCACAGGTGAAAACGATGTCGAGAATGATGCCTTTCGGACCAGTCCATTTTTTCGTGCTCGACTCTGAAAATAAGATCATATAAGACAATTCCCAATCCACCAATTCCGAAACAGAATATCAGACTTTCCAAATCAAAGCCCGTTGTACGAGCTAAGTCGAATAGGGAAGGTGGATTCCAGTATTCAGGAACAAATAGAGGCTCTGTTAAACCAAACGGCATGGTTAACAAACTGGCCCACAGCATCCGCCGTCGCGCTGTTGGATACCAGAAGAACACAACTGACCACACAAACAACAACCACAGGGACCAAACAAACCAGATTATACTTTCAGGCACTTCATCTTCCTTGATTTTTCGAATCGATAAACTTCGAAGTACCTATGACATAAGTTCTAATAGTCACAGCCAAACGCCTGACTTGCATTTGCAATCAACCTTTTAAAGCATAACGCTTGGGATGCAGTTGCTCCCGTCCCAAGCTCAGCAGATACCCTCCGGGGTTACTGATCCTTCTTATGATGCTCCTCATGACTCTCCTTCTTCCCCTCATCCTTTTTCGTATCGTATGGTTCTTTCTCGATCATCTGATGCTTCATCATGCCACCACCCATCATTCTCATCATCATGGAGTGCATGTCCTTGTCATCCATCATCATCTTGCACATCTCCATCATGTTTATCGAGTCACGTTTCGCATAGTGCATCATTTTATGCATCATCGTTCTTAGCATGTGCCTGTCGGAGGCGATACGGTCCATCATCCTGTCCATTATGGTGGAATCCCCGATCATCTCCATCATTTGCATATGCTTCTGCTGGTCCATCTTTTTTTCCTGTTGCTTGTCCTGGGGCAACGCCGGCACAAGAAGGACCACGAGGCCTACAGCGATAGCTACGAATGTTATGCGTTTCATGGTTATTTCTCCTCTCTGTTGTTAGACGATATCTTTCTTCTTTTCTTCGAACTCCTCCTTGGAGATTTCTCCGCGTGCGTAGCGCTTCTTGAGAATCTCCACGGCAGAGTCCTCCTTAGTTGATTGTGATTTCTGGTCGGTCAACCATTTGACCAAGAAAATTATGGCTGCTAGCACGAGAACCCACCAAAGCAGCATCGTAAACCAGTGACCTCCAAACCAATCCATCCAATGCACATTATCCACCTTTCTGATAGAGAGATTTCCACTGTCTTATTAGAAGAAGCCTGAAAAGCCACCCTATTATGTAACCTCTCAGCCTTCTGTCTATGAAGTCGAAGAGTGTACCGGTCATTGCTGTCGTTGTTTCATTGTGAACGCCAATAACCCACGCAAAAAAGGAACTGCATGATATAAACAATCGTTTCTGTCATGTCGGTTACCTCCTTGGAAAACCTACGCAAGTTTTGTTTCTTGCACGTGAATGCACTGGTTCAGATATCATGCCGAGCGTAGAAAATTTTCTCAAGCGTGAAATTATACACCCATCCAAAGATGATCCCTCCGATCAAGCCATCTATAAGTCCTTCGATGAGTCCGATGATCGCGCCGAACCAGCTGACCCGATAGAGAGGGAAGAGCTTGCTCAGGAACACATCTCCGCTCTCACCTTGTATGACGAGAACGGCTGTGGAGAGAAAAATAACCAGTTCATCAACGACTCCGAATGCAGCTCCGAGAACAACTATATTAACTTAATGGTGGGTCATATCTTTGCTCAACATGGGCCTATATCTCCATCGATGCAAAGACTTCATCGCCTTTGATATTCACCTTGAACGGCGTCAGTGGCCTCGGCGGTGGGCCCTTGATATTGATTCCGTTGAGATCATAATGTCCATCGTGACATGCACACCAAATGTGCTGAATGTCGTCACGATACTGCACCGTACAGGCCAAATGCGTACACACTGCCGTAAACGCCCGTATGTCTCCTTGGGGCGTCTTGATAACAATCCCCGGCTCGTTGCCAAACCGGAATATCTTACCGCTGTTTGGCTTCAGCGCATCAACCTTGGCAGCAAGGGCGCTGCTTGGTTTTGGCTCAGCTCCACGTGGAGGAATCAGGAATCTCCAAATAGGATAGAATACTGAGACAGCAAACGCTACTAGACTGCCGCTGAGTAGGTGACTTAGGAACGAACGCCGAGATTTTTGCTGACCGCCTTTCTGTTCAACCTTGTTTGTCATTTGATCTCCGCTCTCTTCGTCCCCAATAGTGATGAGTAATGTTGAAATCGGCTGACAGGGTGTGCCTGTTGTGTTGCCGAGAATCTCAGGTTCGCAATCCCTGTGTTGAGCATGTATTACTTCATCGCACACCCGAACTCCCTCTCCCGGTGCTGTCTGACACTTCCGTCTTGGACTTTCCGAGCCCGAAGAGTGAGTCCTTCCACACTGACGATCTCTGCACAATCTCCCCTGGCAATGACGTCACGCGAGACAGCGCTCCAAGTTTCACCGTGCAGGCGAACGCGACCTTTCGAATGAATTGTCTCTATGACCTCACGAGCTTCCCCCAGCATCGGCTCGACGCCCGTTTGCACCGTTGCGTACATTGCTCGCATGAATTTCACATATAGGACAACGGAAAACGCCAGGATCACCGCGTACAGGTGACCCGCGATGTGAAATGGCAAAAACCAGAACACGACCAAACCCAAAATCGGCATAAAAAGAACAAGATGGCACATTACGTCTCGCCTCCTACCTGCCGCAACACTTTTTCGCGACAGGATTTCGCACTCAGTGAACCACGATCCTTCACCACACTGTCAAGCGTACAAAATCGACTACACTAAGGACACGCCAACCGCAGAGACGTATCCAGCAGCTCATCAGGCCGGCCCCGCTCCACATGGGGCTGGCCTGACCAAGGAAGCTGGCATCACCTGCAGAAAGAGCAGGCCATCAGCACTAGCAGCATCGGCCCTTGTGGTGGTGATGGTGAGTTGCAGCTTCTTCGTGTGTCCCAATGTACTGCGTCGGATTTTTATCGAACGATGCTTTGCACGACGAAGAGCAGAAGTAGTGCGTAGTTCCTTGGTAGTCGCTCTCCTGCGCTGCTTTGTCTTCATCAATCTGCATTCCGCAAACAGGATCGTGTGTCATCTGTATCACCTCAAAAGGTTTCTTTGCAAGTCGATAATTATATTGATACAATCTTTCCGCATCAGAAGCTATACTTCAGCCGAAACTGAATTCGTCGATTGTCCCGAAAAGTACCAAAGAATGAATCCGCAGAGCCCCCGAGGAGATCAATTCCAGCCAACAATTTCACGCCATCAGTAACCGACCATTCGAGGCCAGGGCGCACCCACCAGTCCTCATTCTCGATATTGAATACCCCTTCGAACGTAAGCTTAGTGAGTTCTCCAAAACTCAAGTCTGCTTTGCCGATCAGCGATTTACGGAACACGTGATTTAAGTCAGTGACGCGGTATGGGGTATTTCTATCCGGCACCTGCACTTCCCGTACCCATTCCACCAGAACAAAGAGGTCTTTGTCCGGAAACACATCGCGGAACGTGCGATCGAGGCCGAGCGTGTACTGCAGGTACGGATCATCGATCGCAGGGTCGGTACCGCGCCAGTCTTCGGTTATGTAGTAAGCCGCCTCGCTGCGCACACCAAGCTTTCCGAAAGTTGTGGCAAAGTCCGCGCCGGTCGCACTGCAGACAAAAGTATTCCTCACTTGCGCATGATAATTCTTATATTGCTTCAAAATTTCACCTTCACACGTATATATGCTTGGTCGGCATTTTTCCATGATCCAAACAGTGCCGCCGTTTTGCCGTCTACTAAAAAGGTTCCCATAGCTATTTCCAGGTTGTCAATCGCCCGATAGGTCAATTCAGGGAAAATGCCGTATCCATAGGTATCGTTAATGGAATTCCAATCCGATACTTCCAGGCCGCCTCCAACGGCAATTCTTACATCATCTTTCAAGATTCCCTTTTCCAACTGCATGAAAAAGTAGTCATGGAGTGCGTCACTGCCTCGTTCAGTAAAAAAACCGTGCATCCACTGAACATTGATGTAAAACCCTTCAGAAAAGGTGTAATCGCCGCCGAGGGTGAATTTGAAATAGGGTGCATCATCTAGTACAACCGTTTGGGAAGAGGCGGTCTCTCCAATCTGTGTTTGGGAAATAACTTTTTCTGGCAAGAACAGCGCTCCTTCTCCCCATACTCCGGCGCCGAAAAGCTCAGTAGCGAAATCCACGCCGATGGCTTGCATCTTTGGAAAACCGAGATCAAGGGGCACTGTGGAACTGCCATCATTACTAAAGTTGTGGATTGTCTTGCGTGAAACTGGAATATCATCGTAGCCCTTAAAATAGCTCAGGGAGTAATCCACCCTGCCGATGCGGCTGCTTAGTTTGAAGGCAAATATGCTGTTTGGGGGCCGCTGTGCCGGGAGCGCGAGGCTGTCGCTAAGGTCGCCAGGCAGCTCACCGAGAAACAGTGAAGCTCCATAACGGGGCAATAAGACCGGTACCAGATTTGGTAGCCATACGCCGATCAGGGTAAATTCGCCAAGGTAATAGGTGCCCATCACTGCCCATGTGGGAATTTTTTCAGTGAAGTTAATAAAGTCGGAGAAGTCATCGGGATTGAGAATGTCAGTGGGATTCAGCTTATCGGCGCTGCCCCAGGCAATGCGCTGCTTGCCAATGCGTAAATCAAAGTCGTTGAACAAGAAACCATAAACTTCGGCGTACGCTTCCCACAACGATATTTCTGTGGGATACAGGCTGTCTAAATCCTCCAGACTAGAAAGGGAATTGACCCGCGGCAGGTCATAAAAGCGGAAATCCATGCTGGAAAAGACGTAGAGCCGGTTGCCCAGTGGGGCTGACAACTCCACACGAAAGCGGTTGTAAAAATCTGCTATGGTCACGCTGTCTCCTCCCACGTTGAAACGTTTATCCAGTTGCAGAAATCCGCTAAAGCGGGGTTGTTGGGCGAAGACGGCGGCAGACAGCAGGAACAGTACCCAGGGCAGGCATCTGCCGGCAGCATTTACCCATACTTTGGCAATATCCGAGAATTTTATTTTAAGAGGCATCATCGTTCCGGCTTTTTCAGATTTCGTTGGCTAAAAATATTGTCCGACAACCCCTGATCAAATTGAATTTCCGATAAATCCAGCACGGTACGGTGGCCATCTTTCACAGTTTGCATCTCCATCCGTCTGCCAAACCAGTACCCTTCTATTTGTTCCACGTTATCGACTGTTAGAATTTTTCCCAACTTTCCGGCGGTGTTATAGTATTCAATTTTCCTGTAAACATAATTAGATTTGTCCGCATAAAGCACCAACCTTCCGTAACTCACATCCGCGCCGGGACGCGGGGTCAGCTCCAATAGGTACTGACCATCTTTTTCCTCGAGCAGTTTGGCGGAATAGTCGTTGCGATATTCACTCTGCGACATATCCTCGTAACTGAAATCGGTTCCCATAAAATTTTCGTTTTTCACCGAGGAGGCAATACGGCGTACCTTGCGGAAGGCTGGCAGGTAAAGATAGAGCCGGTCTTCTGCCAGCCTCAGAAATCCAACATCGCGCACATCCGCCGGAGAAAGAAAACGCACCAGCCGCCATTCGCTGCCTTTCTGATAGATTTTGGTATCGCGGAGCCTTTGGGAACCATTTTTGTCTATCAGAGTCATTTTTTCAACGGCGGTCATGTCCGACGGTGCATTCATTACCGAATCGATTTTAGCGAGAATCGCATCACCTTCTTGCGCCGCTGCTTGCGACAGGAAGAGATGCGACATCATGAATGTTGTGACTAATACCCAAATAATTTTTCTCATTTTAGAACTCCTCCTATTTAAACATTAAAATTAAGCCGTTAAAAATTTTAACAATCTGTTCAAAACTTATTCGGACGAAGGTTGCAGGATCCCTTGTCGGAGCTCGTAAAGATCGATCCGAAGTCGATCGGCGTCGGCCAATACCAACACGACGTCAGCGAGACGCTGTTGACCAAGAAGCTTCACGACGTGGTGGAGAGCTGCGTCAACCATGTGGGCGTCGAGGTGAACACAGCCAGCCCGGCCTTGCTGCGGTACGTCTCCGGACTGAATCAGTTGACCGCCCAGCGGGTGTACGAGCACTACGTTGATCTGTCCACCTGGCCCCGCT
>JBHHZW010000090.1:0-7785 GCA_046758305.1 Bacteroidota bacterium
CGGTCTGCGCAATTCTCTGATCATCGGATGGAACGCAAAGGCCCGGGAGCTCTATGACATGGTGGCCGACCATTCAGCGCTCGGATACAAGGTGGTGGGATTTATCAAGGTGGACCGAAGAAAGGGAGACGGTCAGCACAGGGGAGTTCGCACGCAGGGTTCCGTGGAGAAGCTCCATGAGATCATCGCAAGTCACGATGTCAAGGAGATACTCATTGCACTCGACTCGTCAGAGCACGATAAACTTCTCGGCATTATCCAGCAGTGCAATTCGAGTCCAGTGGGCTTGAAAATCATGCCGGACCTGTATGACGTCATCAGCGGGCAGGCCAGAACAAACCAGATCTATGGATTCCCCCTCATCGAAATTTCCCCGGAGATCATGCCGCCGTGGGAGCAAAGCGTGAAACGGCTTATCGACATCACGGTGTCGCTCTTCGTTCTAATCCTCACCCTGCCGTTCTCGTTGCTCATTGCGCTGGCCATCAAGGTGGACTCGCAGGGGCCGGTTTTCTACAATCAGGAGCGTGTTGGGAAGGCCGGACGGCTGTTCCGCATAATGAAATTCCGGTCGATGTTCAGAGAAGCCGAACAATACTCCGGACCTGTCTGGGCAAACAAACGCGACCCGCGCATCACGCGGATCGGCAGGGTGATTCGGAAATTGCGGTTGGACGAGATTCCGCAGTTCATCAATGTCTTAGCTGGAGACATGAGCTTCGTCGGACCGAGGCCGGAGCGACCGTACTTCGTGGAAAAATTTTCGAGGGAAGTCCCGCTCTACGCTCGGCGATTGAAAGTGCGTCCCGGCATCACCGGATGGGCCCAAGTGAAGCACAAGTATGACGAGACACTGGAGGATGTCAAAAAGAAGGTGTGGTATGATCTCTTCTACATCGAGAACATGTCGCTGAGGATGGATTTCAAAATACTGCTGAATACCGTGTACGTGATCCTTATCGGAAAAGGCCACTAGGCGAATGCTGAATGATGATTGTCCATCCTGATGACAAAGTCATCGGGACGGGTTGATTGGTGAATCATGAAATGATTAGAAGAGATTGGTCAGCCGAAAGTGTCAGTCTTCATGGATGCCATAATTATCGATGCTCCCCGTACAAAGGACTCGGTCTTCGCTGCGACAATCAACTCCGACACGCCACGAAGTGTCACGAAGTGACCGCTTCGCCCCGTTTCACAGGGCTTCGCGGGTGGCTTCGCCAAGGTGTTCCTTCGGAAAGGAGTCTCCCGCGGCGAAGCCGTCCCTTCGGGAAAGGGACCCCTTCGGGGCCTTCGGGACATTCAGATATCAGCAATCTGAGCTCTGCTCTTTCGAAAGACGAGAGTGTTCATGAAAATCCAGATGGTCGACCTGATAACGCAGTATGAGCGGATCAAGCCGGAAATCGATGCTGCAATTCAGCGCGTGATCGACTCCGGTCAGTTTATCATGGGAAAGGAAGTCTACGAGTTCGAAAAAGCGCTTGCGCGGTATCTCAAAACCAGATACGCCATTGGCTGCGCATCGGGGACTGATGCACTCCAGATCGCGCTTATGGCACTCGGCGTAGATCCGGGCGATGAGGTGATTACGACTCCGTTCACTTTCGTGGCGACCGTCGAGACGATCGTGCTCTTAGGAGCGAAAGCGGTGTTTGTGGATGTCGAGGAGGACACGCTTAACATCGACCCATCGAAAATCGAACAGGCACTCACGAAAAAAACCAAAGTGATCATTCCAGTACACCTGTACGGGCAGCCGGCCGAAATGGACTCGATAATGGAGATTTCGCGCAAGCACGGCCTGAGGATTGTCGAGGATGCTGGTCAGGCGATTGGAGCAGAATATCGAGGAAGGCGAGTTGGAGGGATCGGCGACATTGGTTGCATCAGTTTCTTTCCAAGCAAAAACCTCGGTGCCTTCGGAGATGCTGGGATGATGGTAACAAACAACTCAGAGCTTGCTGACCGTCTGCGGCTCATCTCTCTGCACGGTGCAAAGATGAAATACTCGCACGATGTCGTGGGTCTCAACAGTCGACTCGACACGATCCAGGCTGCGATCCTGAACACTAAGCTGAAATATGTCGAGGAGTGGCATGAGGTCCGTCGCCGAACGGCGGCGAAATACGATGAATTACTAAAGGATTCAGGCGCTTCGCTGCCGCATGTGAGGCCGCACAATCGTCATATTTTTCACCAGTATACCATCCGAGTCAAGAATCGCGATGGACTGTCGAAGTCCCTAAAATCAAAGGAGATCCCACACGCGATTTACTATCCCGTCCCACTGCATCTGCAACCGGCGTACAAACGCTTTGGGTACCGGGAGGGGGATTTTCCTATCTCCGAACGGCTTGCCAAGGAGGTGCTGTCTCTGCCGATGCACACGGAGCTTACTATTGCGCAACTTGAGTACATTGCCACGGCAGTTCGCGAGTTCGTCCAAGAGAATGTAGTCGTTAGTTGATGGTGGATTCCCCCGAACAATCGTTGAGGCCAATGGCGCGAACGCTCGTGATCATTCCGACATACGATGAAGCAGACAACGTTCAACGAATCGTCCCCCAGATTCTGAGCCAGCAGAAGGGTGTAGAGGTTCTGATCGTGGACGACAATTCCCCGGATGGGACTGCCTCCCTTGTCGAAAACCTGATGGAGTCCGACTCGCGGGTACACTTAATCAAACGGCGAGCGAAGATGGGATTGGGAACGGCCTATGTTGAGGGTTTCCGCTACGCGTGCGCACACGGCTACGATTACGTCTTCGAGATGGATGCCGATTTCTCGCACGATCCGGCTGAGATCCCGAAATTCACCCAACGGATGGATCAATATGACCTCGTGATCGGCTCCAGGTACAGGAACGGTGTCCGCGTGGTGAACTGGCCGATCCGGCGGTTGTTGCTGAGCTATTTTGCCAACGTCTATTCACGAATCATCACGGGACTGCCAATCAAGGACGCGACGGGCGGATTTAAGTGTTATCGGCGCGCGGTGTTGGAAGCGATTGACCTCGATTCGATCCATTCGAACGGGTACGCGTTTCAGATCGAGATGAGCTTCAAGACTTGGAAGAAGGGGTTCAGATTATGTGAAATCCCGATCACCTTCGTCGACCGCCGCGCTGGAGTGTCGAAAATGTCGAAGAGAATCGTCTATGAGGCAGTATTCGTGGTATGGAAACTAAGATTGAGGAGCCTGATCGGTCGGTTGTGAAATCATGGACCTCTCGATTATCATCGTAAATTACAACGTGCGGGATTTTCTCGAGAACGCTCTGGTCTCGCTCCAGAAAGCCTCGGAGGGACTGGATGTGGAATTCTTCGTGGTGGACAATGCCTCCGACGACGGCAGCGTCGACCTGTTGAAGAAGAAATTTCCCAGCGTCACGGTGATCGAGAACCGTGAGAATCTAGGATTTGCGAAAGCGAACAATCAAGCCCTGCGTCTGGCCAAAGGAAAGTTTATCCTCCTCGTTAACCCGGACACCGTTGTCCAAGAAGATACCCTCCGTGTATTGGTTAAGTTCTTCGACGAAAACCCCGACGTTGGCATATCTGGTTGTAAGATTCTGAATCCGGATGGAACGCTTCAGCTCGCCTGCCGTCGAAGTTTCCCCACGCCGTGGGTTGCCTTCTGCAAGATGGTCGGACTGAGCGCTCTGTTTCCGAATACGAAGCTTTTTGGAAAGTATAACCTGACATATCTGAACCCCAATGAATCGTACGAAGTCGACGCAGTGAGCGGGTCCTTTATGATGTTGCGACATGAGGTCTATGGGATGGTGGGAGCCTTCGACGAAGATTTTTTCATGTACGGCGAAGATCTTGACTGGTGCTTCCGAATTCAACGGGCGGGGTGGAAAATTTACTACGTACACGCGACCCAGATTATCCACTACAAAGGAGAGAGCGCAAAACGGAGCGACTTCGACGAAATTAAGACCTTCTACCAAGCGATGAGTTTGTTCGTCCAAAAGCATCTGAACCACTCCTTCATCCTGAGGATGTTACTCCACCTCGGCATCACCCTCCGAGCAACCCTGTCCTTTCTGGCCAAAGCAGGCCGACCGATCCTGTTCGCGCTCATCGATTTTTTCGGCATTACCGCTGCTGTTCTCATGGGCGAATTCATCTGGTTCGGCAAGATTTTTCGCTTTCCGGACTACGCCTACCCCGTGGTGTTTATCGTTCCAGGGTCGATTCTCCTTGCGACTCTCTACTTTTCCGGTGTGTACAGCTATCGAAAGAATTCCCTCTCGGCGACTGCCTTCTCGGTCGTGATCGGTTATCTTATCCTGTCGTCGCTCACCTTCTTTTTCAAGGAGTATGCGTTCAGCCGCATGGTGGTAGTCATTTCGGGTGCTCTGACGTTCTTGGTGCTCGTCGGCTGGCGGCTGATGCTGAGGTATCTCAGTGGAACACAGCTGTTCGGGCGTCGCACTCTGTTGGGTCGTAGGACGCTGATCGTGGGAGCGGGGAACTCAGGGCTCGAACTCCTCCGCAAGCTCCGTACTCGAGTGGTCGATGGATATGATGTGGTCGGGTTTATCGACGTGAATCGGAAGCGCCTCGGTGAGAAGATCTCCGGTGTTCAAATCCTGGGGAGCATCGCTAACATCGGAAAGGTCATCCGTGATAACAGGGTAACCGAAGTGATCTTTTCGACGGACACACTTCCGTACCGGGATATCCTGTCGGTCATCGGTCGCAGACGTAAACGTGCGGTGAATTACCGACTCGTGCCGACGAGTCTCGAAGTCATCATTGGCAAGACGAACATCGATCAGCTCGACGACATTCCGTTTGTCGACATCGAATACAACATCGACAAGCCGTTGAACCGTTTCACGAAACGCGCTTTCGACGTCGTCGTGTCTGTTTTTCTGTTGATTTTTGTGTATCCATTTATCTTCTTACACAGCGTATTGAGTCGGCGTGAGCCCTCAAAGTTCAGCCGAAAAATTCTCCAGATTCACAGAGTTCTGGCTGGAGATTGGAGCCTCGTCGGTCGCCCGGAATACGACGTCGGTCCGTGGCGAAACGGAGCAACCAACTTGTACCTCGGAAAGGTTGGTCTGACTGGGCTCGTGCAGATCAACTTTTATGATGAGTTGACGAACGAGGAAATCGAAAAATACAACCTGTTCTATGCCAAGAATCAGTCCCTGATGCTGGATTTCGAGATACTCTTGAAGTCGTTTCTCTTACTGATCCGTGGGAAAATTTTGTCCCGACTTCGACTCAAAGAGTCGGAGCATCAGGACAACTCGTCAGGAAAGGAGGCGTGCGGTGGCCCGAGTAGTCTTGGATTTTGAGAAGCCCGTCATCGAGCTGGAACAAAAAATCGCGGAGATGCGGAAATATGGTGATAACCTCGATATCGCTGACGAAATCAACAAACTTGAGCAAAAGGTTCAACAGTTGCGAGACAGTATTTATTCGAACCTCACGCGTTGGCAAAAGATCCAGTTCGCGCGGCATCCGGATCGCCCGTACACGCTCGACTATATCAACCTGATGACCGAAGATTTTATCGAGCTCCACGGTGACCGGCACGTCGGCGATGACAAATCGATTGTCGGCGGATTTGCTCGGTTGAACGGACAGACAGTGTTGTTTGTAGGTCACCAGAAGGGTCGTGACACCAAGTCGAATTTGTACCGCAACTTCGGAATGCCGAATCCGGAAGGGTATCGGAAGGCACTGCGGCTGATGAAGCTTGCGGTGAAGTTCAGGAGACCAATCGTCACGTTTCTTGACACTCCCGGTGCGTACCCAGGCATCGAGGCGGAGGAGCGCGGGCAGGCGGAGGCCATCGCGCGGAATCTCTTCGAAATGTCCTATCTTCCGGTCCCCATTGTAGTCGTCATCATCGGGGAAGGGGCATCGGGCGGTGCTCTTGGAATCGGCATCGGAGACCGTATTCTGATGCTCGAGAACACATGGTACTCGGTCATTTCACCCGAATCATGCTCGAGTATTCTCTGGAGGAGCTGGGACTACAAGGAGCAAGCGGCGGAAGCTCTGAAACTCACCGCTCCGGACCTGCTCAAGATCGGTGTCATCGATCGGATCGTGCCTGAACCGCTCGGCGGAGCCCACCGGAGTCACCAGCAAGCTGCCGCAATCGTGAAGGAGACCTTGACGGAAGAGTTGAAGGCTTTGAAAAAACTGAAACCAGACAAGCTCGTCGAAAGGCGTATCGAGAAATTCAGCAAGATGGGGTTCTGGTCTGGATGAGTGTTCGAGAAGTTGTGCCGGTTGGAAGATAGTCGAATCGGTGTTTTTCTGCTCGATGGTTCAAGCATCGCAAAACTAAGATTCTGCTTTTCCAGTCTTCCAATCGTGATTCACGAACTCGCACCAACATGAGGTCGTAGAGACTGTATCCATGATTCAGCATACTTCCAAGATCCGCGTGCGGTACGCAGATACGGACCAGATGAGGATGGTCTATTACGGGAAGTATTTCGAGTACTTCGAACAGGGGAGGACAGACCTTCTTCGGGAACTCGGCCTGCCCTATTCGGAGATCGAGAAGATGGGCTACCATCTCCCCGTCGTTGAAGCATACGCGCGCTACCGCAGGCCCGCGGGCTACGATGACTTGATCGCAGTGAAGTCCATGGTGAAGGAACTTCCTTCGACACGAGTGCGGATCGATTATGAAGTTTGGCGTGACGGAGACTCCGAGATCCTTGCCGAAGGATACACGGTGCACCTCTTCGTCAGTGCCGGGAACGGTCGGCCCACACGTTCGCCCGACCGCTTCAACGAAGCCATTGCGAAGGCGTTTCATTCTGTCACTCCGTAGGAGGACCCATGCTGAAGAAAGAACTCCTCGATATTCTCTGCTGCCCGAAGTGTAAGGGCGATCTCGATTACGATGCGCAGAAAAACACGCTGACGTGCAAGCAGTGTGGCAAGGTCTACGAAGTGCGGGATGATATCCCGGTCATGCTGGTCGATGATGACCGAGAGGAATCATAATGGTCGACGAGCCTCGACTGACGCGGCTAATCGAAGAAGCTCTCTCTGAAGACATTGGACGTGGCGATGTGACGACTGAAGCTATCGTCCCTGAAGGCCTTCAGGGCAACGCCAGGATTGTGCTGAAGCAAGAAGGTCTCGTCGCAGGGCTTGAGATCTCCGGCCGTGTCTTCCATACGGCCGATGAGGGAATTCGTTTTCTTCCGCGCGCGTCTGAGGGGGTTCTCCTGCCAGTGGGAACACTCATCGCCGCTGTGAGCGGGTCGGTCCACAGCATGCTGAAGGCTGAACGTGTCGCGCTGAACATTCTCCAGCGCATGAGCGGAATTGCGACACGTACGAAACGGTTTGTCGATGCAGTGGCTGGAACCCAGGCGAAGATTACCGACACGCGGAAAACGCCGCCGGGATTGCGCGTCCTGGATAAGCTCGCTGTGAGATTAGGCGGTGGCGTCAACCACAGATTTCGCCTCGACGAGATGGTTCTCATCAAGGAGAATCATATCGCAGCTGCGGGAGGGGTTTCCGCCGCGGTCGAACGATGTCTTTCGAGGCTCCAACAGGGGAACCTTAACCTGCCGGTGGAAGTGGAAGTTAAAACGCTGGACGAGCTTGAAGAGGTCATGAAATTCGAAGGCATCCATCGTGTAATGCTAGACAATTTCTCGGTCTCGGATTTGCGAAAGGCTGTCGCGATCGTGAACAGCAGGATGGACCTTGAAGCCTCCGGTGGCCTTACACTCGAAACAGTCCGGCAAGTCGCTGAAACCGGTGTCGACTACATTTCTGT
>JBHHZW010000091.1:0-7755 GCA_046758305.1 Bacteroidota bacterium
TCCACTCGACGGAAAAGGTCGTTTTGTCTCCGACCGGGTTGAAGCGCGTTTCAAGGGCGACTTCCCCATCGTGAAACCGGAAGAAGTGCAGTATATGGACGTCGCCCCGAACCAGATCGTCAGCGCAGCCGCTGCGCTCATCCCCTTCTTGGAACATGACGACGCGAACCGCGCGCTCATGGGGTCCAATATGCAGCGGCAATCGGTTCCGCTCCTACGGCCTGAGGCCCCCCTCGTCGGAACCGGTCTGGAGGAGAAGATCGCGCGCGATTCCCGAACGTTGATCCTAGCAGAGCGAAACGGCAGTGTCGAGCACGTCTCGGCGGAGAAGATCATCGTCAACTACGATATCGATGACAACAGTATTGAGGCGCTCCTGAGCTTCGATGACAAACGGCGGGTCGAATATCGCCTCACGAAATTCTTCCGCACGAATCAGGATACCTGCATCAATCAGAAGCCGACCGTTAAGTCGGGCCAGAAAGTGAAGAAGGGAGACGTGCTGGCGGACGGGTGCGCGACGGATCAGGGCGAGCTGGCGCTCGGTCGAAACGTCCTCGTCGCTTTTATGCCGTGGCGCGGCTACAACTTTGAGGACGCGATCGTCATCAGTGAACGTGTTGTCTCGGAAGACCTGTACACCTCGGTGCACATCGAAGAGTTTGATCTTCAGGTCCGTGACACGAAGCGAGGGGAGGAGGAGCTGACCCGCGAGATACCAAATGTGAGTGAGGATGCGACGAAGGACCTCGATGAAAATGGAATCGTCCGGATCGGCGCGGAGGTCGTGGAGGGTGACATCCTCATCGGAAAGATCACCCCGAAGGGGGAAACCGACCCGACGCCAGAGGAAAAACTTCTGAAGGCGATCTTCGGTGAGAAGGCGGGCGACGTGAAAGACGCCTCGCTTAAAGCTCCTCCCGGCATGAAGGGGATCGTGATTAGGACAAAGCTTTTCAGCCGCAAGAAAAAGGATGCCGAGGCCCGCAGAGAGGATAAACGTCGCAGCGACGCGCTGGACCGACTGCGGAGGAAGGAACTTAAGGAAACGTACGAGAAGCTTGCGAAGAAACTGGATCAACTGCTCGCCGGAGAGAGGTGTACGGGAATTCGTGACTCCGACGGCAGCGTGATCATTCGTAGCGCGACGATGCTCACGGAGGACACGTTCCAGACGCTTGAGAACGTTGAGAAGCTCGACCATAAGCAGGATTGGGTGGAAGATCGACGGAAGAACAATGTCGTAGCACGGATTTACGAGAAATACAAGGTGAAGGTGGAAGACATCGAGGAGGCATACAGGCACGAGAAGAACAAGATTCAGCTTGGGGATGAGCTCCCCCCAGGGATTGTCCAGCTGGCCAAAGTGTATATCGCGAAGAAGCGGAAGCTCGCGGTCGGCGACAAGATGGCCGGTCGTCACGGCAATAAAGGTGTCGTCGCGAAGATCGTCCCGCAGGAGGATATGCCCTTCCTTCCAGATGGGACACCCGTGGACATCGTGCTGAACCCGCTCGGTGTACCGTCGCGCATGAACCTGGGTCAGCTGTACGAAACCGCCCTCGGCTGGGCAGCCAAGGCCCTCGGAGTGAAGTTCGCGTCGCCCATTTTTGATGGCGCAACTTGGGAGAATGTGCGGGAGCAGCTCCAGGCGGCGAAGCTTAACGAGAATTCGAAGTCAATATTGTACGACGGACTCACGGGAGAAACCTTCGACCAGGAGGTGACTGTGGGGTACATTTATATGATGAAGCTCTCTCACTTAGTGGACGACAAAATTCACGCTCGGTCGATCGGTCCGTATTCGCTCATCACGCAGCAGCCTCTCGGCGGCAAAGCACAGTTTGGTGGACAGCGCTTCGGCGAGATGGAAGTGTGGGCGCTCGAGGGATATGGTGCCGCCAATGTGCTCCAAGAGATCTTGACCGTTAAGAGCGATGACGTGACCGGTCGTGCGAAGGTCTATGAAGCGATCGTGAAGGGAGAGAACCTTCCTGAATCGAATTTACCGGAGTCGTTCAATGTTCTTGTTCGAGAGTTGATGGGTCTGGGACTCGATCTGAAGATTGAGTAGGAAGTCACCACTCCTCGTCTGAATCGAGGATGGTCAGTCAATGAGCCCCGAAATTTTCGGGGCGAGCCCGCAAACAGGTTGGGAGGTGTCCAGAATGCCGTATTTAACGCAAGAGTCAGCAATCAGGAAAAACTTCACTAAGATTACGATCAGTCTGGCTTCATCCGACGCCATTCTTGCTCGCTCTTACGGAGAGGTAACGAAGCCGGAGACGATCAACTATCGTTCGTTTCGACCGGAGAAGGACGGGTTATTCTGCGAGAAAATTTTTGGTCCGGTTCGAGACTGGGAATGTCACTGCGGAAAATACAAGCGGATCCGGTACAAGGGAATCATCTGTGACCGCTGCGGAGTCGAGGTGACTCAGAAGAGCGTTCGCCGGGAGCGGATGGGTCACATTGCCCTTGCGGTACCCGTCGCTCATATTTGGTATTTCCGATCGCTGCCGACCAAGATCGGGTACGTTCTCGGAATAAGTACGAAAGACCTCGAAAAGATCATCTACTACGAGTCCTACGTCGTCATCCAACCGGGCACGAGCGGATTGCGTGAGAAAGATCTGATCTCCGAAGAACAGTACTTTGAAATTCTCTCCTCGATGCCGGAGAAGAATCAGCACATCGAGGAAACTGACCCGAAGAAGTTCGTCGCGAAGATCGGTGGCGAAGCGATCAAAGACTTGTTGAGACGCGTCGACATTGAGGCACTCTCAGCGGTACTCCGCGCGCAGATCAAGGAGGAGACTTCGGTTCAGAAGAAGCAGGAAGCGTTGAAACGAGAGCGTGTGGTGGAGGCATTTCGAGAGCGGGAGAACGGTGGAGTAGTCAACAAGCCCGAGTGGATGGTACTGGACATCATTCCGGTTATACCGCCGGAGCTTCGGCCGCTTGTGCCGCTGGAGGGGGGTCGGTTTGCCACGTCGGACCTCAACGACCTGTACCGGCGTGTCATAATTCGCAACAACCGCTTGAAGCGGCTTATCGACATCAAGGCTCCGGAAGTGATCCTGCGGAACGAGAAGCGCATGCTTCAGGAGGCGGTCGATGCTCTGTTCGACAACTCGCGGCGAATGAACGCCGTCCGGAGCGACAACAACCGCGCCCTGAAATCGCTCTCTGATATGCTCAAGGGAAAGCAGGGCCGCTTCCGCCAGAATTTGCTCGGCAAGCGCGTTGACTATTCCGGACGCTCGGTGATCGTTGTCGGACCGGAGCTGAAGCTGCACGAGTGCGGTCTACCGAAGGACATGGCAGTGGAGCTGTTCAAGCCGTTCATCATTCGAAAACTTATCGAGCGTGGAATCGTCAAGACGGTCAAGAGCGCAAAGAAGCAAGTTGAGAAGAAGGGTCCTGAGATCTGGGAGATTCTCGAGCACGCCATCGATGGGCATCCGGTGCTCTTGAACCGCGCGCCGACACTGCACCGTCTCGGCATTCAGGCGTTCCAGCCCGTGGTGGTTGAGGGGAAAGCGATTCGCATTCACCCGATGGTGTGTACTGCCTTCAACGCGGACTTCGACGGCGACCAGATGGCGGTGCACGTCCCGCTGTCGTTCGGTGCTCAGCTTGAAGCGCGCATCTTGATGCTCTCGAGCCACAATATTCTGTCGCCAGCGAACGGGACTCCGATCGTACACCCGACGCAGGACGAAGTGTTAGGATGCTATTACCTAACGAAATCGAAAGCCGGCGACCGAGGTGAGGGAAAGATGTTCTCCTCTCCCGAGGAAGTCATTGTCGCCTACAACAACGGTGCCGTTGGGCTCCATACTCGAATCAAGGTTCGCGTCGAAGGAAATCTCCTCGAGACGACGACCGGACGCGTGCTCTTCAATCAGATCGTCCCGAAGGAGATCGGCTTCATCAACGAACTGCTGAATAAAAAGCGTCTCGTACAGATCGTCGCGATGGCGTTCCGCAAAATCGGAAACCTCCGAACTGCTGAATTCCTCGACAACCTCAAAGAACTGGGCTTTCGGTATGCGACCGAAGGAGGTCTGTCGGTTAGCATTGGTGATGTGGTGATACCGAAGGAAAAGGAAGACGTCATCACGAAGGCCCAGCGCGATGTGGACAACGTACAGAACCAGTACCTTCGCGGGTTTATCACGAGCGGCGAGCGCTACAATAAGATCATTGATATCTGGACGCGTGCGACGAACAAAGTTGCGGAACGTCTCATTGATGCCTTGCAGCATTCGGTCGAAGGATTCAATTCGCTCTACATGATGGTGGACTCCGGCGCGCGCGGCTCGAGGGAACAGGTGCGGCAGTTAGCCGGTATGCGTGGGTTGATGGCGAAGCCGCAGAAGAGCCTGTCGGGTGCTACGGGTGAACTTATCGAGAACCCGATCATCGCCAACTTCCGAGAGGGGCTGTCGGTCCTCGAGTACTTTATCTCCACTCACGGCGCGCGGAAGGGTCTTGCCGACACGGCCCTCAAGACGGCCGACGCTGGCTATCTGACGCGACGCCTTGTCGATGTTGCTCAGGATGCGGTCATCACGGGGGAGGATTGTGGCACGATCCGGGGTGTACTGACCGGGGCTTTGAAAGAAGGTGAGGACATCAAAGAGCCTCTTTCCGAGCGCATCCTCGGACGGTCGGTGGTGCAGGACGTGGTCGATCCTCTCTCGAATGAGGTGATTGCGAAGTCGGGCGAGGAGATCGACGAGGCGAGAGCGCAGCGAATCTCGGAGACATCGATCGAGGCCGTCGAAATCCGTTCCGTTCTCACGTGCGAGGCAAAGCGGGGCATCTGCGCGAAGTGTTACGGTCGCAACCTGACGAGCGGGCGACTCGTTAACGTCGGCGAGGCTGTCGGCATCATCGCGGCACAGTCGATCGGGGAACCGGGCACTCAGCTGACGCTCCGAACATTCCACACTGGTGGAACCGCAAGCTTGATAGCCGCGCAATCGCAAATTCTCTCAAAGTTTGACGGGAGTGTAAAGTACGAGAATATTAAGTGCATTCGTTGGCGCCATGATGATGAGGCGCGATTTATCGCGACCGGTCGGAGTGGGGTCATCAACATCCTCGACCAGGACAATCGGATGCTGGCGAAGTACGACGTCCCGTACGGTGCGACACTTCTCGTGGAAGATGGTGCATCGGTGGAACGTGGCAGTCTCATCTACGAGTGGGATCCCTACAACGCCGTGATCATCTCGGAACACCCCGGCCACGTTCGATACCAGGAGCTAAATGAAAACGCAACGTACCGCGAGGAGCCTGATGAACAGACCGGTCACATCCAGAAGGTGGTCATCGATTCTCGTGACCGACATCTGAGTCCGCGTCTGAATGTTGTTGGCAAGAAGAGCCAGAAGGTTGGCTCCTACATCATCCCGACTCGCGCGCATCTTGTCGTTGAGGACGGTCAGGAAATCAAAGCGGGAACTGTGCTCGTGAAGATTCCTCGGGATATCGGAAAGACGCGTGACATCACTGGAGGTCTGCCGCGCGTCACGGAACTGTTCGAAGCGAGAAGTACAAGCGATCCAGCAATCGTGAGTGAGATCGATGGCGTCGTGCGCTTCGGCCAGCAGAAACGCGGTGCGCGAGAGGTGATCGTGACCAGCCACGACGGAAAAGACAAGAAGACGTATCTCATCCCACTCGGTAAACACCTCTTGGCGCAGGAGAATGACATCATCCGTGCTGGAGAGCGGTTGTCTGATGGAGCCGTCGACCCGCACGACATTCTCCGCATTAAAGGTGTGGCCGCGGTGCAAGAATACCTGGTCAATGAAATTCAGGAAGTGTACCGCATGCAGGGCGTGAAGATCAACGACAAGCACGTTGAGATCATCGTGCGGCAGGTGATGCAGAAGGTTCGGGTCGTTGATCCAGGTGACACGCGCTTCTTGGAAGGGGATTATGTGGATAAGTTAAAGTTTCACGAGGAGAATGAAAACATGAAGGATAAAGTGGTGATCGTGAACAAGGGAGATACGAAGTTCAAAAACGGCCAGTTGGTGCTCAAGAAAAAGGCGCGCGAGGTAAACGGGGAGCTGAGAAAGAAAAGCAAGAAGCCCAGCGAGTACCGGGAAGCAGAAGCGGCGACGTCCGAGCCGGTGCTTCTGGGCATCACCTCCGCGGCGCTTTCGACGGATAGCTTCATTTCCGCGGCGTCGTTCCAAGAGACGACGAAGGTTCTTACGGACGCTGCTATCGAAGGGAAGGTCGACTACTTGATGGGTCTGAAGGAGAATGTGATCATGGGTGACCTGATTCCAGCGGGCACGGGCCAGATGAAATTCGGTGGTCTTCTCGTGGTGCCGGAGGAAGGCGCAGTGGAGGAGGAGGTGAAAGAGGAGACGGGGCGGGTTGGGGTGAAGGCTGGGAGGAAGCGAGTGAAAGCGGCAGTTTCGTAGAGTTTTTGACGTTGGGGCAAAAAATTGTTATCTTAAAAGATTGTGTGTTTAGCTGCACACCATTACGGAGGCGCTTTCGAATGCCGACGATCAATCAACTAGTCCGCGCGGGAAGACAAGAGGTCACCTGGAAAACAAAGTCTCCCGCTCTTGAAAGATGCCCCCAAAAACGTGGGGTTTGCACCCGTGTGTACACCACGACCCCGAAGAAGCCGAATTCCGCTCTTCGTAAGGTGGCACGCGTACGACTGACGAACGGCATCGAAGTCACTGCGTACATCCCTGGAGAAGGACACAACCTCCAGGAGCACTCCATCGTGATGATCCGAGGAGGAAGGGTAAAGGACCTGCCGGGCGTGCGGTATCACATCATCCGTGGAACACTGGACTCTGCGGGCGTCAACGACCGAAAACAAGGTCGCTCGAAGTACGGAGCGAAAAGACCGAAATAGTCCGAGTAGAATTCGATGAGAAAAAAACGGGCACCGAAACGATCGATTGGGCCGGATCCAAAGTTTGATAACGTCCTGGCTGCGAAGTTCATCGACAACCTCATGCGGCGAGGAAAGAAACATCTCGCGCGCCGTATTTTCTATCAGTCGCTCGACGTCATCGGGGAGCGCACCGATCAGAAGCCGGTCGATGTCTTCAAGAAAGCGATCGATAACGTTCGCCCGGTGCTCGAAGTGCGCGCGCGGAGAGTGGGAGGCGCGACGTACCAGGTTCCGACGGAGGTCCGGCCTGACCGGAGCGTATCGCTCGCCATGCGCTGGCTGATCACGTATGCGAAAGACCGAAGAGAGAAGGGGATGCCCTTGAAACTGGCTGCAGAGTTCCTGGACGCCGCGAGCAAGCAGGGGAACGCGATCAAGAAAAAAGAGGATACGCATAGGATGGCGGAAGCGAACAAAGCGTTCGCACACTTCCGTTGGTAATGGCTTCTTAAATTCGGGAGAAAAGTAAGAGAGAGCAATGCCTCGGGAATATACATTGGAGAGAGTTCGGAACATCGGGATCATGGCCCATATTGATGCCGGGAAGACCACGACGACCGAACGGATTCTGTTCTACACCGGCGTCCTGCACCGCATGGGCGAAGTGCACGACGGTGCCGCAACGATGGACTGGATGGAGCAGGAAAAAGAACGAGGGATCACGATCACGAGCGCAGCCACGACGTGCGATTGGAGGGATCATCAGATCAACATCATCGACACCCCCGGACACGTCGATTTCACCGTGGAGGTTGAACGTTCACTTCGTGTCCTCGACGGTGCGGTTGCCCTCTTCTGCTCGGTTGGTG
>JBHHZW010000092.1:0-7729 GCA_046758305.1 Bacteroidota bacterium
ACTTGGAAATGAAGATCCAGAGATCCATATCGGTCAGTTACTAAATGCTTTGTTGCGAAATGTTCGGTACCTCTCTGCTATCGGTTTGCATACTGAAGGCATGACAGTGGAGGAATCGGAACGTATGTTTCGGGAGTTTGCCTATCAGGACCCCGGCAATGCCAGACAGCAAGCAGCTCGTGGTACGTTTGATCCTGGCTACCTGAACTATACCATGGGCAAGCTGATGATCCGAAAACTACGTGAGGAATGGACTGCATCACGGGATGGACGCAAGGCATGGCGCGAGTTCCACGATACGTTCCTCTCGTATGGCGGACCGCCAATTCCACTTGTTCGTGCGGCGTTGGTCGGACCCGATGCAGGCTCGCCCTTCTAAAACCTGGCTTCTTTCCAGCCTTTTGACTGAAGTGGGATGCGTGGCACCCTTCAGGCGAGAGAGCAGCACAACAAATTTGGCGGATAAACTGAGCAAAAATTTATACAATGCCCTTCCTAAGCCGTCAGCGGCCTTCCTTCTGTGAAGCGCTTTCGCCCAGATGTCAATTGCTGCTGAGGGTATTCTTTATTGCCGCTTGGCGGCAAGCGAGTTGAACGGAGTGGTCAACAAGATTCATCAGTCAGGGACAATTCATCTGCTAACCATTTGCTAGCACTCCGGCTCGTTGCAGGCGAAAAGATAAGCGGAATGTGTTGAACTTGGCAATATAAAGAATCTGTCTCAAACTCGTTCATCGCAGGAGGTGTTCTTGGAGCGCCGTAGTTCAGACGTCTCGTCGCTCGTCGAAGCTCGACGTGAGCCCCGCCACTTGCTACGTCATTTCGAAGCTTATGTCCTTCCTCGCATTGCTGCAGTGCTGCCACGCTGGATCCAGCCCGATCACCTGACAGCGGTCGGCGTTCTCTCTGCATTCGCTATCGGCGCCTGCTATGCCCTTTCGGTCAAGTCTTCAAGCTACATGTGGCTGGCGAATGCGCTTTGGGTCGTGAATTGGCTGGGCGATAGCTTGGACGGAACACTCGCCCGAGTACGCCGTATCGAACGCCCCCGCTACGGGTTCTACCTCGACCATATCACTGACATGTTCGCGGCCGCGGCAATCTGCATCGGACTGGGTTTATCGCCGTACATGCTCCTCTCGGTTGGGCTCGCGTGCCTCATCGGTTTCTATCTCTTGTCGATCAACGTCTACCTTGAAACGCACGTCCTAGGGGTGTTCCAATTCGGTTACGGTCTGATGGGACCGACGGAACTGCGTGTAATCCTGATCCTTGTAGGAGCTGCGATCGCTCTTGAAATAGCGCCCATCATCCATCTCAAGGGCATTCCCCTTGGACCGATTGACCTGCTCGGTTTGGTCGCGGTAGCAGGGATGTTCGGAGTCCTCGGAAAGCGTGTGCTGAAAAACCTTCGCCAGCTGTCACAACTTGAACCTCCGAATGTAAAGATAGACCGTCAGAGCTCGAATGAAACCGGCTGAATGCGGTGGGTAAGGGAAATGGGAAGTGTTGTCACACGTTACCAGCCCGAAACGTGACTTGTGTGGAAGCTGGCTCCACACACACAATCGAGCAGCTCAAAGCATCCAAGCACGATCCTAAGCTACGGATGGCTGCCTGACAAAGTTTACACAACTATTGACATTGACTCATTTCAAATATAATTTGTTTCTGACAGTCTACAAGCAAATAGGAAGGGATGATGTAATGATCCTCAATCATGGTAAAGGGGATACAAGGGCTCGTTGCGAATTCGATGGTCAGAGGATCCTTTGAATTAAAGATGAAGATCTACAGTTCAGTCTGCTCTTCTCTTGCCCCCGTGAAACTTCATCGTTGCGTGGAAAGACTAAGAGTTCAGAACAAAGATTTCAAGGGAGCGTCAATCATGAAACATCTACTTGGTCCTTTAGCTGTCTTGATGGTACAATTTGGATGCGCCACCATCAATTACATTGGTGAGTCTTATCCCCCTACAGAACACGTCGACCTTTACTTCTCGGAAGCGGATATCGATTCAGAATACACGGTGGTCGGACGGATCGTGGCAACTGCCAATGCGGATGAGGTGATTTATAGTGGTGACAAATTTACACAAGCGATTCTTAAGAAAGCACGTGAAAAAGGCGCGGATGGAGTTGTGATTCTTGGCTTTGGAAAGGTTATGACAGGTACGAGTACAACGCGGGAGCGCACGGAAAAGACCGAAGAGAAAGGTGATAAAACTATAACACGCGAATACGAGAGCGTGAGCAGTTCAAGCGAAGAGAAAAGACGAATTGAGGCTCTGGCAATTAAATATAAAAGTCGGTAAATCCACCAACAGGAGTTACCTTTTGTGTTTGCCCATCAATTGACCTTCCGCAAGGATATGTCCCTCCATAGCCTTCAGGAGTTCCTTTTTCGTAGCCCCTGCTTCCAGATTAATTTCTGTGTCTAGGGCATAGAGCTTGAAGTAGTACCTGTGCGTGCCACTGGGAGGACATGGCCCGCCGTACCCAATTTTGCGGAAATCATTTGTTCCTTGTCTTGCGCCGTTTGCGAGCGTCTTTTGCGGTGCTACTTTTTCAGGTAGCTCCTTGATGTCGGGGGGTAGATTAAACAGTACCCAATGAACCCATGTCCCCATAGGGGCGTCCGGGTCATCGCAGATAAGAGCAAGGCTCTTTGTGCCGTTGGGAACGGAACTCCACACCAACGGAGGAGAGACATCCGGACCATCACATGTATACTGCTTCGGAATCATGCCCCCTTCCTCGAACGCGCCACTTGTCATCTTGATGTCCATGATTCTTGCCCTTTCTTTTCCGGAGTTAGATTGATTTTTGGTTTGACAAGAGCAAAGCAAGAGAAGTACGATTAGCAAGCAGCAAATTCTCGAAAACATTGTTGATATCGTCCTTCTGTTCGACACCCACACTGCATCACTGGAATACTACAAAACGAGTACTCAAATGTCAATTTGACGATCAGACTCTTGAATATGTATTAGATTAGAGAAAATTGCGATTTCATAATCGTCGGGAGTATTCACTCAAACGCACGCTAACGCTCCACAAAACTAGTAAGACTGTAGAGTTCATCTCGAGGAAAGCGTGAAGAAATCGGATCGAGCTGGAGATTGGCACTCAAAGAATGTATCTAGACTCCTCTTGATAACGTCGGAAACTTATCGTATATTTTAGTAGATGGTCCATTACTCCCTGAGACATCCCCAAGCATTATTGATAGTTGTATGCTTGAAAAAATCATAGTCGTCAGTCCAAGAGGCTTTTGCGCGGGTGAGGAGCGAGCGATCGAGGTCGTGGAGAAAGCACTCGAAATCTTCCAAAAGCCCGTCTACGTCAAACATCAAATCGTTCACAACGAACATGTGGTTCGATCCCTCGAAGCGAAAGGCGCAGTGTTCGTCGAAGAGCTCGAGGAAGTCCCAAGCGAACATACCGTCATCTTTAGTGCCCACGGTGTTTCGCCGGCGGTTCGAGCCGAGGCGGAAGAACGCGGACTGCGAGTGATCGATGCTACGTGCCCGCTCGTAACGAAAGTGCACCTCGAAGCGCTGAAGTACCACCGGGAAGGACTCTCGATCATACTCATCGGTCATAAAGGACACCAGGAAGTCAACGGGACGATGGGTGTCGTGCCAATGACGCTCGTCGAGAAGGTCGAAGACGTTGCGGCTATCGAACTCGAAAACCCCCAGAAGGTGGCCTGTTTAACACAGACGACACTGTCGTTGGATGATACGAGAGAGATCTTCAATGCGCTGGAGAAGAAATTTCCCAAGGTCGTCACCCCAGCGGGTTCAGACATCTGCTACGCGACGCAGAACAGACAGAGTGCGGTGAAGGAGCTCACCAAGCGTACGGACCTTATTCTCGTCGTGGGCTCAGAAATGAGCTCGAATTCTCAGCGGCTCGTGGAGACTGCCATCCAGAGCGGGACGGCGGCCTACCTCATACAGGACAGATTTGCGATTCAGGGTACGTGGTTTACCGGCGTTCACGCTGTCGGGATCACTTCGGGCGCATCCGTGCCGGACGTACTCGTGGAAGAGGTCATCGACCACATCAAGCGTGTGGTGAATGAGAACGTGGTCGTTGAGCTTTTAGAAGTCCTGCAGGAAGACGTGCAATTTAGTCTGCCGAAAGAAGTTCAGGGGGTCACCGTAAATACACGCTGAGTAATGAGATATTCGAACGAGTGGGTGAGGCATGCGGGCCCACTTACCTGGCACTTCGACGATTGCGGAAAGCTTGTTAGATGGCGCTTCTGAAGCAAAGCAACTGCACCAAGTGCGGCAAAGAGTTTTCCTGGCTCATCGAGCGACCCGGCGATAGCTATTGGAATCGTTGGATCAGCGACGACAGTAAAACGCTTTCCGCTTGGTGGCGGACTCATAACCTCTGCTGGGGCCACGCATTCGAAGAGCTGCCCCAGAAGTTCGTTCCTCGCCTTAAGACCCTTCGCTACGAGGAATCAGACCACGGTTCTTCCAGCCCTTAGTTTTCCTTTCGACGATATTTTTCACCTCGTCTTTCTCCCCGCGCCTCTAACTCCACGAATCGAAACCTACCGCAGGGCTACGTTGAGAATCCTCCCTTGCGTCAGTGGTGACATTTCCACTCCAAGAAGAGCAGCGATTGTTGGAGCGATATCAGCCGGACTTACACGGTCGAAGTAAGTACCTGGCCTGATCCCCGGTCCCGCAAGAAGGAGCGGAACATGGGCGTCATAGCTGTAGGGCGAACCGTGCGTCGTGCCGGTTGGATCTTGCGGATCTCCAAAAAAGTAGTAGGGTTTCAACACAACATAAACAGCTCCACAACGACTTGCATAGAATGAGTATCTGCACGCATCGGCCAATTCACCCCGTACCTGATTCGCGGTGAGCTCGGCTGCAGTGAAGGCACTCGCAACGAAGGGGAGCTTGACAATCGCTTCTTTAACAACCTTTGCCGCAGTTCCGCGATCGATCCCTTTTGCGGCGAGGGCCTTCGGATCGAAGTAGATATTTCCTCCTTCAACCGCTTGTATCCATACCTTGGCAGAGGCTAACAGTCCGTACCTTCTGTCTAGGCTGTGCAACGCGGGCGCTAGAACTTGATCTATCGGAATCCTTCCCGCATCCATGTTCGGGTCCGACTGCATAAGCAATTCCGGAATCGGTGCGATCCCGTGATCGCTTGTGATAACGATAATGCAGTTCTTGAGACCAATGACAGAATCGACAAAAGAAAAGAATTTCCGGAGCAATCGGTCCAGACGCACAGTCAGATCCATGACCTCCCAGCTATCGGGACCAAACGCATGGCCGACAAAGTCCGGCGACGATAACGCCACACAGAGGAGATCCGTGACTCCACGTTGCCCAAGTCGCTCCTGTTCAATCGCCTCTTGCGAAAAGTCCACCAGGATCTCTGCACTATAGGGAGAAGTCAACAAGGCGTCGGAGTAAGCTCTTGTGATTTCCTCTGAATTCCCTCCATCGACTGTGTGTGGAAATAGCTTGCCTCGCCCATAGTAGTCTGACTCTCCGATCGCTGCATCGATACCAAATTTTTCGTACTCGCTCCTCGGAAGGAGCAAATCCCACTGCTTGCCGAAGTAGGATCGAAACCTGCCTGACTTGTTGAAGGACTTCACCCAATCGGGTAGATCTTCTTGATAGTACGAGGAGGTGACGAAAAGCGAGTCCATAGTCCAGTACGCTGCATCGGCTAATTTCCCTGCCATGAGGATAGCAGCACGATCCTTGTTGGAGATGGAGATGACTTTGGACTGGAAGTTCGTGTGGAGTTTGAGCTGGTCACCGAACGTTGCTCCGACAAGATTTTTCGGGGATCGACCCGTGTTGCTTCTTGTGCCGACCAGCTTTGTACTTCGGTCCTCAACACAATACGTGTGAGAATTCGTGCTGCGGTCGATCCACGAGTTCCCGACGATTCCGTTCACGTTTCCATAGGTACCGCTCATGATCACTGCGTAACCAGGCGCTGTCAAGGTTGACGCGTGGCGGTAGAGGCAGTTAACGAAGTTGGCGCCGTTATTCAATAGATAGTTTAATCCACCTTCGGTAAAATAGCTGCGGTATTTGGGAAGATACTCATACGGAAACTGATCGATACTGATCACCACGACGAGTTTCACGCGCTGCTGCCCATGCAGGTCAGATACAAGCAGCAAAATAGAGGAGAGCAAGAGGCGAAAAATTTTCATTTTGACCTCATACGTCGATTCGATCCGGTGGGGAAAGGTGGTATGAGGCTTTTACCGGGGCAAAATTGTCGAGAAATTGCAATTGCCTCCTTCGATCATGCCCCAAAATTTGCCTAGCTATCACGGTTCGCCGACTTCGTGGAGATGAGAAGCAACCAAAGGTTACGAACTGATAGGCGGCGGCTTGATAGCGTGCCTTTCATAACCATAGATCACAAAAGCTTAGTCACACGAAGGGTGTTTCACCATTCGAAGGGACGAAGGATTCCCGTGAGAATATCCTAGAAGATTCTCATCGCTCCTTTTCTCCTGCTGTCTTTCATCGGATCAGAGAGCGACCAATCATAGCCGTAAACTGCCCCTTCCCAAGCCCCGTACATGGGATTCGGGAGAACGATGAATCTTTTCCCAAAGTGTTCTTTAAGGCTGTCTACTGCGTTTGCCCGGCCGGTCATTGACTTTCCTTCAAAGACATTAGAAAAATCGTTCAGGTTGTCTCCCACCAGGAGTGCGATGTCGTAATCGACTGCAATTGCTTTTCTCCTGTTCTCCTTGCTTGATGCTTCTGCTTTGAGAAGCAGATGCGCGTCGTCGAGCTGCGGGAATCCCTCCGTCTGCAGGTTCTTGACGGTTGCAGCCTTCTCGCTGGGTTTTCTGTTCGAGACATAAAAGATGTGCACTCCGCGGGAACCAGCATACGTCAAGAACTCAAGCGCTCCGGGAAGCGACTGTGCAACTGCTGAATCAACCCATTCCTGCCATCCCTCAGGGTAGTGTAAGTCATCTGCAATCAACTTAGCCTCATAGGGGCTGTTGTCAAGTACGGTGTCATCGATATCGATTACCACCGCCTTTTTTCTTTGGCTCTTATTTGTCTCAAGCTCGTGATCAAGCCTATGCCTGGCAGTATTGAACGCTTGGTAATACAGCGCCCGCGCCTCAGCCGAGGTCTGAAACCAGAGCACAGCCATTACCATGTGTTCATTTCTGGATAAGCCACTGCCCCCAATGTCGGCCCTCTGCCAATTGGTTGTACACCTCGGGAATACGAGCACAAGTACCAGAAGGAATGCCGTAAAGCTATGAGAAGCTTTCGCTGGACTAATCCTCATCTGTTTACCCCTTCCTGTTGGCTGAGTTTCGCCGATCGCTCGAACCAGTAGTTGTCCACAACTCCGTTGAGGGTAGTTTTTCATTTCGAGCTCATACGTTGATTCGAAGAAGAGAAGTTGAACTCCGGTTGCAATCAGGGCAAAATTGATGAGAAATTCAAGCAACTGTTCGATCCAACGACGCGGGGAACAATCGAATTTCCTGTGCGTTCATCGGAATCAGCGCGTACGAGGGATTTGAAACTCAATGTCGAATTTTGTACTTTACGAGCGCCATGTCGAAGCTCACGGTCACGGAAATTTTTCACAGCATCCAGGGTGAGTCGAGCCACATGGGCCGACCGTGTGTCTTCGTTCGGCTCACGTACTGCAATCTCCGCTGCGTCTGGTGCGACACG
>JBHHZW010000093.1:0-7715 GCA_046758305.1 Bacteroidota bacterium
ACTAGAAGGCAGTGTTCGCAAAGCAGGAAACAAGCTGCGCATTACTGTGCAACTCATCGATGCACGAACTGAGGAACATCTCTGGTCGGAGGAGTATGATCGGGAGCTTAAGGATGTGTTTACCATCCAGAGCGACATTGCTCATCGAGTGGCTCGTGCGCTGAGAGTGCAGTTGATGGCGGGAGAAAAACGGCAAATCGAGAAGAAGACAACGGAGAATCTTGAAGCCTATGATTTCTACTTGAAAGGACGTGCTAGCTTGGACAAGAGAACGGAAGAGCGGTTCAATAGGGGCATCAAGTACTTCGAGCTGGCGATTGAAAAAGATCCCGCATGCGCCCCGGCGTATGCGGGGTTGGCCGATGCCTACGGCTTGCTTGGACTTTTTGGTGCATTGCCCCCGAGAGAGGTCATGCCAAAAGCGAAAAGGGCAGCGGTGAAAGCGCTGGAGATCGATGACGCTCTCGCCGAAGCGCATACCTCGCTGGGGTTTGTCAGGTCAGTTTACGATTGGGCTTGGTTGGATGCGGAGCGAGAATTCAGGCGCTCCATTGAACTCAAGCCGAGCTATGCGACAGGGCACCACTGGTATGCTGTCACCTATTTAACGCCCATGAGGCGATTGGATGAGGCCATCGCAGAGATGAAACGAGCCCAGGAGCTTAATCCGCTCTGCCTTACCACAAACGAGTGGTTGGGAACGGAACTCCTCTTTGCGCGCCAGTACGACAAGGCGATAGATCAATTCCAGAAGACGCTCGAGGTAGACCCGAACTTTCCTCCTGCACATTTCTACCTCGCGCAAACTTATGTGCAAAAGGCCATGCATAAGGAAGCCATAACCGAAGTTCAGAATGCGATAACCCTTTCAGGACGTCTCCCAAGGACAGTCGCAACACTGGGGCGCATCTATGCGGTCGCCGGTGAGGTAGAGAAGGCTCAGAAAGTGCTCGACGAGTTGAAGGAGCTATCGAAGCGAAGGTATGTTCCATCGTATTACGTAGCGTTGATCTATGTGGATCTTGGACAGATGGATCAGGCCTTCCAGTGGTTGGAGAAGGCATATGAGGAGCGTGAGAGCGAACTGGTTTTCCTCAAGGTAGATCCAAGCCTCGATAGTCTGCGCTCGGACTCGAGGTTCATTGCATTGTTGAAGAAAACCAATTTGGAAATTATAGAAAAAGACATAACGTGATCGTATGGAGGTCATCTCGCCACCCGGGAAGCAAGCAACACATACCGGCACAGCTAGTGCTGTCAATAAGGCACTGAAGGTGCTGGTTCTGCTCTTCATTTTCCTGCTCGGAGTCAAAGGGTTGGGAGACGGCTTCAAGTTGCTTGGTAGGGATATAGTTGAAGCGTTCTTTGCAGCCACGGAAAACCCATTTATCGGCCTTATGGTGGGCATTCTGACGACGACACTCGTGCAGAGCTCGTCAGTATCCACGTCGATGATTGTGGGCTTAGTCATATCTTCGGAGAACCCATTGCCCGTGGCCAATGCCGTTCCGATGATCATGGGGGCGAACATCGGCACGACGGTAACGAATACCGTGGTCTCCTTGGCTCACATGGGTCGCAAGGACGAGTTCTTGCGCGCATTCTCTGTGGCTACCTGTCATGATTTTTTCAATTTCATGACCGTCGCGGTCGTCTTGCCACTTGAACTGGCGACGGGCTCTCTCCGTCGGACTGCAGGCACTCTGGCGTCAGCGTTTGGAGGCCTCGGTGGTGTGGAATATGAAAGCCCACTAAAGAGTGCGCTCAAGGCAGGCCTTGTTCCCGTCAAGAGCCTCGCCCAGACGCTTTTCGAGGCCAAGGAAGGACAAAGTATCCTCATCATTATTCTCAGTGCCATCCTCATCTTCGGGGCGCTGCTGTTACTCGTAAGGGTCATGCGGTCAGTGATGCAGTCACGCGTTGAGGTTTTCATCACTCGCTTCCTCGGTCGCAGCGCGATCCTCTCGATGATGGTGGGGGCAATCGTCACCGTGATGGTTCAATCGAGTAGCATCACGACGTCGCTTCTGGTACCCTTGGCAGGCGCCGGCTTGTTAACTCTCGCACGGGCCTTCCCGATCACTATAGGGGCCAACGTCGGCACTACGGTGACGGCTCTGCTGGCTGCCTTGGCCGGTTCGGGAGCATATGCTCAAGCCGGATTCCAGATTGGTCTCGTACATTTGCTCTTCAATCTATCTGGGATATTGCTTATTTACCCGGTCGGGTTCATCCGTCGTATTCCCCTAGCCGCCGCGCAACGTCTGGCTGAGACGGCGGTGAACTCCCGCAAGTGGGCACTCATCTACGTGATAGGTTTGTTCTATGGTCTTCCCGCGGCACTCGTGATTTTAAACAATCTCTTCGGGTAGCAAAGGAGGGAGTTCAAATGCTTCGAGAATTGCTCAGTATTCTTAGATCGGATAACCCGCTCGCTGCAATGGGCGAAAACTTCGTGCGGATGATCAAGTTGGCCCATGAGATGACCTTTACAGCCAGCGACATCTTCTTTGGGAGAAAACCTACACTGGAGGACCGTAGGCGGATCTACGACCAGGACATCCAGGTGAATCAACTCGAGCGAGCGATCCGCAAACAAGTGGTAGCGCATCTTTGCGTTCAAGGAAACACTCCTCACGTTCCTTACTGTCTCCTCTTGATGAGCTTGGTCAAGGACGTCGAGCGCTTGGGCGATTACGCAAAGAACCTCTCGGAGTTGGCGGACTTTTGCGCTGATCAATTACCCGACGACGAGATCGTCAACGAGCTGCGTGTGATCCGCCGGGCGGTCGAGGAGGCGTTCAAGGCGGCAGCGGAGGTCTTTGCCACGTCTGATCGCGAGCGGGCTGTCCGGTTGATTCGCGAGGGACGCGACATCGCTCATCGGTCTGATGCATTAATCGAGCGCATTGCTCGTGCGAACTACGACGCCAGCACTACGACCGCCCTTGCTCTCGGCACCCGGTACTACAAGCGTATTGGAGGACATCTCCTCAACGTGCTCTCAAGCGTCGTGATGCCAGTGCATAAGGTGGATTACTTCGACGAGGATGAGATCGCTTCTAATCGGAAGTGATTGCGCTCCCAGCGAGGGATGGACATCGATGAATTTGATTCGGTCGATAATCGACGGTGGCCGTAGCGCTGGCGGCACCTATCTGGCGATCACAAGAATACAGCAATTACATGTTGACGGTGAAGAGCGTTATCTCACCCTTTGCACTAATGAACAATTCGGAGATAAACCTATTATCAGAAGTTTGTTATCTCTGCCTCCTCCGACCATGAGACGTCCCCTCCTTTGCATGCAAATGGCGTCGTTGTGAGCCCCGCCCTCACCGGGTGGACCGCAAACATGACACGTTTGCCTTCTGCAGGATCTTCTTCTAAATTTATTTTGGAAATCATCTGTTAGCGCCAATCGTTAATAAAAAGGATTGACGATGCAGTGTAGCGAGATTCGCGATTCAAAGAAAGGAAGCGGATATTCAGAAATCATCGGCCAAAGTCTCTCCCAACCACAAGATCCTCAATAGGTCGGCCGAGTGCGGTGAACTTCCTGTCGGTTGACAATCTGGCGAGTATGTCGAGACGAAGATACCGGCGTTGCTGAAATAAGACTTACCTGAATGATTTGATAGATAAACCAACCCGCAAGGAGCGAGTTCATCTAAACCCTCGGCGGTCTTCCTTCTGGGCAACATTGTTGCTCAGGTGTCGTTGGCTTGCTGACGGTTTCTTATTCCATTTGCATTTGGACCGCGGGGTAAACGCCGCGGCGGCCTGAACAAGAATCCTGTACTGGTCAACTGAGAACGTGGGAAGGGGTAGAAGAGGGAACGTCATGTCCTTCAGCTTTGGTTAGCTACGAGGAAGATTCGAGCGAAGGACGTGTAGCGCTACAACGAACCTCCTGCACCCAGAAGATACTTTCGTAGTGACCGAGTTAACAGTCGAGTGAATTTAGCAAGTGCTGCAGTGATAATCACACTTCTAACTCCGTGCATAGACTCGAGACATCGGGAGAAAATTTTGTCTACTCCTGCATCTGCCGGAGCGGAGGCCGGACTTTGTTCTACTCACAAATCTCGTTAGAGTTTTCGAAATAGTCTCTTGAGCCGTCTCGCCAACAGGGTTACTCTCCAAAGCCTGCCATACCTGTGAGGCGTAATAATGTGGGAATTGGCTGATTTATCAGCCTAAGACAATTCCATCCTGCACAGATGGTTGATTTTCATTCCTTTGTTACTTACCTTAAAGCACACGGGATGAGAGACTCTCCCACTTTCCCTTCTTTAGTCACGGGCTGATCTGATGGCCGAACAGGAAGTCCACCGATAACGGGTTCACCTGGGTTTACCACTGTTCTACACCTGTGGAAGACACTTGATCCTGTTCATGGCAACCGTGATGTAGTGGTTATCCAACCAAGAACGGCAGGATAAATGCAGAGCGGATATTCAGCAATTGGTTGATATTGCTGGTTATCCAAGCCAGCGGATCCCCTGCCCTCAAGATAAAACTGAAGACCGTTTCCTGTCAGTGAATGGCCCTTTCATCAGGTAGATATGCGAGAACTAGATCCGATTCTGATCCACCTTGAGGCTCTCTTCCGAGAGGTGGTTCGAGTAGTGACAACCGGGGATGGAGAGCAGCGGGGCGAGACCGGACTCAATCCAAAGGGAGACCGGATCAGGTGGTTTGACCTGGCAGCGGAGCAGGCAGCCTGCACCTACCTGAAAGAACGTTTCCCCCGGCCGGTGGAGCTTCTGTCCGAGGAAAGCATGCCCCAGAGAATTGGCGATGGTGAGCCAGAGTTCATCATGGTGCTCGACCCGGTCGATGGCTCCGATAATTTCGCGCGTGGGATTGTCCCTTCAGGCATGGCAGTGGCTCTGATCCCCGCACATCTGCCCGTTGCCGTTGGAACAGTTCAGTTCGCGCTGGTGGGAGATCTATTCACCGGTGGGACTTGGCTTGCGGCTCGGGGGCACGGGGCATTTTGTAATGGGAGGAAGATCTCTACTCATCCCGTCACTCAACTGGAAAATGCCATTATCAGTTGCGAGCTGAATCACTTTGAAGTTGAAGCTCCCCTCGCCTCGATGCTGTCGCGTGCACGCGGGATTCGCTCCTTCGGCTGCGCCACCCGTGCCCTTTCCATGGTGGCTGCTGGCGCCCTGGATGCCCATCTGGACCTACGCGGCCGCCTCACACCGGAGAATTTCCTGGCGCCATCGCTTATCCTTACCGAGGCAGGAGGCGTCGTCACCGGTACTGAGGGTCAACCACTTCCCGAGATACAGCATCTTACGGAACGTTACTCCATCCTAGCCGCGGCGACGCCGGAGCTTCACGCCGCTCTGGTGCAACCGTTACGGAACACATGCACATGAAAAACAAAACGAGAACTCAAAGACTGCGCGAGGAGAGTTTGCCGGCGGTAATCCTGGCTGCAGGCGAAGGCTATCGCCTGCGCGGAGGGAACGGCGGACTTCCAAAGCCGCTCACGCCGCTCCTGGGGATTACACTTCTGGAGCGCGCTATTCTGACGTGTCGGGAGGCAGGAATCAGAGAGTTCTACGTCGTAGTCGGCTGTTTCGAAGAGAGAATGATTCCTTACATTGAGGAACTGGGGCGCCGGTTTGGCATCTCGGTTCGGGCGGTGCAGAATCCGAATTGGAAGGAGGGGAACGGCACCTCTGCCTTGGCGAGTTGTCCATACGTAAACGGTTCGTTCCTACTGCCGATGTGCGATCACCTCTTCGATCCCGATATCATCCGTCGCCTTATTGAAGCGAAGGACGGAGCACAGAGTTGCCTTCTCGCAGTGGACCGTCGAACGGACCAGATCTTTGACCTGAAAGATGCCACCAAGGTTCGACTCGATGGCAAGGCCATCACCGCTATCGGCAAAGGGATCACGCCGTTCGACGCTGTTGACGCGGGTCTGTTCCTCTGCCGGCCAGATCTCTTCGATGCCCTCGAGAAGGCCAGGCGGGCCGGAGACGGCTCACTCACAGGGGGCGTTCAAAGATTGATCGGGAAAGGAAAGATCCGGGCGATGGAGATCGGCGACCGGTTCTGGCACGATGTGGACACACCCGAGAGCCTGTCACACGCAAAACGTTACCTGCTCGCCCGAGTTTCCAGATCGAGCGAAGACGGCTTCATCGCTCAGTACTTGAACCGTCCCCTTTCGCGCAGGATTTCTGCCCTGTTGGCTGACACCCGTCTTACCCCCAACGCGATCACAATCCTCAACTTCCTGATCGGTCTCTGCGGCGCCTTCCTGTTCAGTATGGGGGAGTATGTTTGGACACTTCTTGCCGGTCTCCTGATCCAGTTGTCCTCCATCCTGGACGGGTGCGATGGGGAGATCGCTCGGCTCAAGTTCCAGTCGGGTCGCTTCGGAGCGTGGCTTGATACTGTATTGGACCGGTACGCAGACGTGGCCATTGCGGCAGGGATATCCTACGGCTATTGGCTGACGCATCCAGAGCCGATCATCTGGCTGGGCGGTGCCCTGGCTATCACCGGCTTCATCCTCGCGAGCTACACAAAGAAAGAGTATGCCCTGTGTTATCAGCGCCAACCGCCTGGCGGCTTGCTCAACAAGTTCATCAAGAGGGATGTGCGGCTGTTCGCTTTGCTCGTAGGGGCGCTTCTGAATAGACCGTACGAGGGCATGATTCTGGTCGGCCTTCTTTCTCATTTTGGAATCGTTTGGATCTTCATTTGCGCCTATCGTCAGAGGAGGCACGAGCTGCAGGGGAGAAAGACGGAAACGTTATGAGCGGTATCGGCGGAGGTGTCCTGTTGCCGATGTTGCTTCCTCATCGCGGTTCTTCTCTCGCCTGACCCATTCGACTATCCTCTTGGACCTGAACCGGTTTTTTCATCCGCTGCAAGTCGGGTCCAATGCGAAATCCTAACCTCTCCACTATTATCTTCTAATATTTGCCTGTCCTACGACCACTTGCAATTCCTACTCTAAAGCACGAGGCGAGTGGGAAACTTAGGCTGCCTCAAGCTTCGTTTGATCTCGCTCACATTTCTCATTCACAGAATGCTTAAATTATAGTGTGGTGTTGACCATGTTGCTACATCCGAGCTCTTCCTGAGGAAACTTCTGGCTATTTTTTTAGAAAGGCAGATTATTCTTCATTCCGAGCTCTTTTTTCGCTCGGCGCAGCTAAGTTGTTATTAAGCGAACGGACGGACAGCCGTGAATCTGACTAAGTTGAGCAGACAATTTGCGTCCAATAACATGAGAAAAGGAGGCTAACAGCATGAAGAAGGTCCTCGTATCCTTCATGATCTACGTCTTGACATTTTCCCTCACGGAAAGTACTCGTGCGACCCAACAGCAGGAAATGATGGAAGGGGAACTACGAGTTGCTGAGGCGAAACTCGGCAAGGATGTCGTAGACAGAGAGATTGCTGATGAAACTTCCACCTTTGCTGTGAACGATAGAGTGTATCTGTGGTTAAAGGTGACAGGTGGCTCTGCTGATTCAGTGGCTGTAACCTGGAAGCACGAGGACCTGAGCTACAGCTATACACTCAAGATCGGAGGCAGTCCCTGGAGAACTTGGGCTTATAAAACCGCTTGGAAGGCCGGCGACTGGACGGTGATTGTAACAGATAGTGATGACAACGTCCTCAAGGAAATGAATTTCAAGGTGGAGGGGCTGGCTGAGTAAGTCCGGTTC
>JBHHZW010000094.1:0-7712 GCA_046758305.1 Bacteroidota bacterium
ATGTTGAAGTGCTTTGGAGTGCAGTAGGAAAGCCCGGGGATTTTGGACCGGCAGGAGGCGCGCTCGTGCCAGAGTTTCGTGCTGTCGGTGTCCCTTCGTTCTAGTGGATGGATCTACTCAGGACTGAACCGGTCGAGGAACGCTCTCTCCTCAGGGGTCAGGCTCTCGACGCCGGTCGCATTGATCTTGTCCAGAACCCGGTCCAGCTCAGCGCGGTTCACCTCGTGCATACCCTCTCGGCGGATCTTCTCCCACCGCTGGAGGTCCGTGCTTCGAGGTGAGGGACCTCTGACCTTCGCTCGGAACTGCCCAGCCCGAGATGTCCGCTCCAGCCACCTGAGGTAGAGGAATCCCCCGAGGAATCCGCCGAGGTGAGCGAAGTGCGCGATTCCTTCCCCCGTGCCTCCAAATCCCCACCAAAGCGCGAGAGCTGTCATGATTACCACGAGCCATCGGGCCTCGACTGGAAACAGCCCCCAGATATAGATGGGTTCTCGAGGCCAATAACGTGCAAAGCCGAGCAACACTCCGAACACGGCTCCCGAGGCGCCGACAATCGCAGCGAACGGGGTAAACACGAACGAGAGCACTGCCCCCATAAGGCCGCTTACTAAGTACAACCAAATGAATTGTCGCCCGCCTAACTGTACCTCAAGGCGCGGCCCAAACAAGTAGAGCGCGAGCATGTTGAAGAAGAGGTGCCACAGGCCAGCGTGGAGAAACATGTAGGTGATGAGGGTCCACGGCCGGCTTGGGACTAGTGCCGGCACCAGCATGAGCGCTGGCAACACGGTCGGCAGTGCGATGCTGACGACGAACATTGCCCCGTTGGCAAAAATGAGGCGCGTCACCCAGGGAGTCATGGGAAAGTACCTATGGCCGTGTGCTATGGGCAAAAAGGTAAAGAACCGGCGCGTGAAAATCAACCCACTATTTCTACGTCAAAACGGAAATTATCAGGCAGCATATCATTCCTGACGAGAGCATCTTGAACCCACCTCCTCACCTCTGACACCGACCTCTGTGGGTACCGTATCCAAGGTGCAAGATATCTCGGAGCGCTGATGAAGGCTTTCGAGTCGCGAACCTTGCAGGTATTCGTCTGCCAGGAAACTCGAGTGGCGCGGACTGGAGGTTTGTTTGATGAACGAGTTGATTGGGCACTCTGATCTCTGAACGAGTACGATTGACATCAAGCCTGGTATAAATCCGATACTGAATCCGGCTAAGGCGTTTGAGAGGCTCAATACAGGGTGTAACATCTTAATAGTGTTCTCGGACAGGGAGGAAAAAATGGTCAAGGAAGGTTTGTTTTCGCCAACTTTACAGGTAGGCAATTAGCTGCTGATGCCAGCGTTCCGGCATCCGGGAAATGAGCACATGGCGCACATGACGTGACAAGAATTCGCCGGGAAATCAATCGCATCCACCTGCCCTGTGATCTCGATTCTTGCCTTTCGTTGATTTTTTCTGATTTTCACAAACCCTTTCTTGATGGTCAGGTGGTTGATGAGAACGGCCGATGGCCAGGCATTCGGGCGAAAGTGGAACGAGATCCGACTGTATGATCTGGGACGAGACCGGGGAATAATGTCAGTGGCCCGGCTGCAGCGGGAACAATAGCGTTGACGTGCTGTTCGTTGCCTATAGGGCGGCCGGGTTAGAAACTAATATTGCTCCGGCTCTCCTCTCCCTCTTGCCAGTGGAGGCTCGTGTGCTTCGGACACTTCCCGGGAAGGTACTTAGAATTGAAAATCTCTATGCCTTTGTTCGGACAGAATTCGGTAGCCAGCTTCTTAGTGTCAAGACAGATAGTTTTCTCTACCACCCCCTCAGGCCGCTCAAAGTACTCTAACGGCATCCCAATCTCGGGGTCGTCGTACACGTACTTCATAAAGCGGCCCCAGATTGGCGCCGCAGCGCGCCCTCCCTGAAAGTCCCAAGTCTCCAAGCGGACAACCTTCTCGTCGAACCCCATCCATACACCGGCTACAATCTGTGGTGTGAAGCCGAGGAACCAAGAGTCGGCAAAATCCTGGGTCGTCCCGGTCTTGCCCGCAGCGGGGAGATGGAAGTAGTTTCGAACACGGATGCCCGTCCCATGATCGACGACATCCTGGAGCATGTTCGTCATGATGTAGGCTGTCTCCTTGCTTAACACCTCACGCATCATTGGAGTGGCTTCCTCTATCACGTTGCCATCTTTGTCTTCGATCCGGACAATCGCGTTCGGCTCGACGTATACTCCTTCGTTCGCGAATACCCCAAACGCGGAGGTGATTTCAAGAGGAGAAACCTCGCCTGTTCCCATTGCGAGCGATTCCACAGCGGGAAGCCTGCTCGAGATCCCCATCCGGTGTGCGTAATCTACGACTTGTTTCACGGGGGCGATCTCCATGATGGCTCGTACGGCGACGAGGTTAATGGACCTCCTGAGTCCTTCTCGAAGAGTGCTCTTCCCTCCGAACGTTCCATCTGCATTAGTCGGCGACCAGCGCTCCCCGTCTGCCATGATGATCGTGGCGGGCTGATTCAAGAGCTCGTAGCAGGGCGAATATCCGTTATCGATCGCGACCGTGTATACGAAGGGCTTGAACGCTGACCCTGGCTGGCGGCGGATCTGCGTCACGTGATTCAGGCCATATTTAAAGGTTCGGAAATTGGAGCCTCCTACCATCGCCAGAATGTTACCGCTCCTCGTGTCGAGGGCCACAAATCCCACTTCCAGGCGTGACGCCTCCCGTTTCACCGAGTCGACAAACGCTTCGTTGTCCTTGAGGTTATTGAAGATGCTATCCTTCTGACTGTAGCTTGCGTGCCGATACTGAGGAAGAAACTTGATCGCTCGATCGACCATATATTCTAGGGCGTCCGGGTGATCGTCCCAAACCCACACACTGTCTGCTATCAATTGGTAGATTTCGAGATGCTCTTCCACGGCGCGATTGGCATGTCTCTGCATACTAGAGTCAAGGGTCGTGTAGACTGCCAGCCCGTCGCGATAGATGTCGAACCCATAGCGTTCCGCCTTCTCCAGCAGCTGTTGTCGAACGTACTCCACGAAGTGCGGAGCGATGCCGGCGGGGGACTCTTCCTGAGAAGATTTCAGCGTGATCTCCTCGCTTGATGTGCTGTGGTATTCTTCCTCCGTGAGGTAGCGGTCTTCGAACATTTCGCTCAGAACAAGGTTTCGGCGGTACCGCGCACGTTCAAGTTTGGTGTAGGGATCATAATGAGCAGGACCCTTCAGCATCCCGACGAGGAGTGCCGACTCACCAAGCGTGAGCTCCTCCGGGGTCTTGCCGAAATACACTTCAGCAGCGGTCGCAATCCCATAGGCGCCGCGGCCGAAGTAGGCAATATTGAAGTACATTTCGAGGATTTCGCCCTTCGTGTACGTCCGCTCCATCTGAACAGCGGTGATCTGCTCGCGGAATTTCCGGGTCCATTTCTGAACCGATACCTCGCGTTTTCCTCTGTTCAGGTCGTACAGGTTTCTGGCCAGCTGCTGCGTGATCGTGCTGGCTCCTTCTCTCGTGATATCGAGCGCGAGGATGTTCTTGATGAGTGCCCGGAACACGCGTCCCGTATGGACACCCCAATGGTGGTAGAATTCCTTGTCCTCGATCGAGATGAGTGCATCCACGAGGTGCTGGGGAACCTGTTGACGGAGAACGTACGTCCGGTTCTTGATGAAGAATTGATCGATGACCTCGCCGTCGATCGAGAACACCTTCGTGGCAAGCTCCGGCCTCGGGTTCTCCAGCTGCTCGAGGGACGGGAGCCCGGAAAAGAGGTAGGAGAGATATGCGATTCCGCCAAGAAGTATCGCAGCTCCAGCGATCAGAACCCATCTCCACCGTCGGATCAGCAACAGTTTAGCCTCGCGGTACGTGGTGCGGCGATACGCCGGATCGCTGAAATACCGTTCCATCTCTTCTCGAGAGTACCGCTTGCGTGTTCTCGTTCCCATCGTTCACCACATCTCTGGATTCCAGCTCTTCAGCTCAAACCGCGCGCCATCGAAAACACCGTACGTGTGGTGGTCGATCCAGTCTCCCAGGTTCACGTACCATCCGGAACCGATCGACTTGAGGACTGGCTCGTGCCGGTGGCCCATGACGACGTAGTCGCATCCTTCCTTCATCCGTGATTCAGCAAATGTCAACATTCCGTCTCGTTCGCCGTAGTCCTTCTCGGAGGTGTGATGTCGACTTTTCCGGGAGAAGAATTGCGCCAACCGAACTCCGATGTCGGGATGAATCAACGAATACAACCAGATGTTCACCGGGTTACGGAGAATCTTCTTCAGCATGCGATAGCCGAGGTCACGCTCCGCTAGTCCATCCCCGTGATGGAGGTAGAATTTTTTTCCCTCGATGGCTTCAGTAATGGGATCGAGAAACACCTGAATCCCAATCTCCTCCCCCAGATATCCGCGCATCCAGAAATCGTGGTTTCCTGCTACGTACTTGATGGGGATCCCGTGGTCTACGATAGCCGAGAGTTTCGCGAGAAGCCGATGGTATCCTTTCGGAACTACAGTTTTGTACTCGAACCAGAAATCGAACAGGTCACCCAGCACGTAGAGAAGTCTGCCGCGTTCTCGTACGTGGTCCAGAAATCCGATCAGGCGTCGCTCCTTCTCCCTCTCTTTTTGACGACTTTCCAGCCCTAAATGTGCATCGGATATGAAGTACGTCAACGCCATGGGGGCGAATCTATCGGTCGATGGAGAGCGTTAGACTCACGTTATCCTTCCAGCGGAGACACCAACCTTCCTTGTCGGAGCAATAGTAGTAGACCAGTGTCCCGTTGACCTTCGTCGTGCCTGGTCGGGCGGTTTTGCTCACGGCAAACGTGTACGTCATCGGTTTGCTGGCATCGAGGTATCCCGTCGTTGGATCCGTCGGGACCGCCGGTTCACCGATGAGCGTGAGGGGGGAACCTTCCGCGAGGTTCAATTCCGTGGGCGGCACTGTGTTAATACGAATCCCATCGAACGGGTGGAACTGAATGCGAATTTCGCCTTTGGCTCCGAGTATCAGGGAAGAGGGTTCGACGGACACATCGATTCTTACGTGCCGGTTCTGCTTATCATCAGCGCTGCCATCTAAACCCAGGAACAGAACTGCTACAAAAGCTAAGGACAGCGCGGGTGATTTTGCCATCGAAAGAGATCTCCTCCTTCATATCAGACCCTTCGTCCCGCTGAATTGGGACTCAGAGTGAATTTACGAAAGAAACGCGGTGAAAATCAAGGTACCGCAAAATAGCCCATCTGTTGAACATCGAGAGGCTCGCGGTTGTTCCTGATTCAGCAACGCATGACCAGTCTGCCCAGTGCTGTGCGTCCATCTAATGACCAGTGGCTGTCCCCTTTTTCAAAATGACTGTGTGATCTGCCACTCACTCACGAAGTGCGGCGAAGCCGTCTCCCAAAGGGATCACATTGTGAGAGTCCCTTCCCCGAAGGGGCCACTTCGTGGCGGGAAAGGGATCGTTTCGCCCCGTTTCACGGGGCTTCGCGGAAAGAGTGGCGGACAACCTCGCGCATCGAGTTTCGACTTGCTCTGTGAAATACTTTTTGGACGACCACCGCGGCTGTGGTGCTCTCGTTTAGTCAGCCTCAAAAACAGACGATGATGCTTTTTGGGACAAGTATTTGACCTCCTCTCTACCTCTCTCTTCATTCACAAAATAAAATAAAGCTCCACCGGCTATAAAGAGGAGCGAAATAGACGTAATACTTGCTCGTGATGCGATATCACTGCTATAACCCATAGATTTTACTAGCAGACCAACGCTGCCCATAAGAACCGGACCGATAACGACAGCGAATTTGCCGATCATATTATAAAAGCCGAAGTACTCAGCGGATTTGTCAACGGGAATTATTTTCGCATAATATGAGCGACTTAATGCCTGAATACCACCCTGTACTAGACCAATGATAACAGCCAGAACATAGAATTCATGTTTGCTTTGCATGAAAGCACCCCAGATGGAAACGAACAGATAAACTGCGATGGCGATAAAGATGGCGCCCTTGGCACCGATCTTACCTCCAAGATAACCGAATCCGATGGCAGATGGGAAACCAACGAATTGAGTGATGAGCAGCGCAACGATCAAATCATTGGATTCGAAGCCGATGGAAATGCCGTAAATCACTGCCATACGTACGATTGTATCCACACCATCGATGTAAAGCCAGTAAGCCACAAGGAACAGAAAGATGGTTTTCAAGTGGCGGACCTCCTGAAAAGTCTCTTTCAATTGAGTTAAACCTGCTTTCACCATATTCATACCAGATTTTGCCTCTCCATACGTAGGCTCCTTCACAAACAGGAAGAGCGGGATCGAGAAGACCGCCCACCAAACACCCACAGAGAGGAATGAGAATTTCACAGCTTCTCCAGCGTCTGCGAATCCAAATGTTTCAGGACTGAGAGTCATCCATACATTTACCGCGAAGAGAACGCCACCGCCTAGATATCCTAGAGAAAAACCCAATGCGGAAACAAAATCCATCTTCTTCTCAGATGCGACACCGGTGATCAATGAATCATAGAAAATGTTCCCTCCGGAGAATCCAATCGTTGCAAACACATACAGCATGACGGCCATGGGCCAATTACCCTTCGAAACCATGTACAAGGACGAAGTCATCACCACACCCATGAAAGCAAAGAAGAGGAGAAATTTCTTTCTCGATGTTCCTTTGTCAGCAATTGCCCCCAGTATGGGTGCCGACAAAGCCACAGTGATACCTCCAATAGAATTTGCCAGCCCTAATCTAGCTGTACTCACTGTGGTATCAGCGCCAACACTCCAGAATTGGTTAAAAAAAATCGGAAAAAATCCAGCCATGATCGTAGTGGCAAAGGCCGAATTCGCCCAATCATACATGCTCCATCCGAAGATGGCTTTCCTCTGGTCAAGCTGCATAGTCCGCCGATTCTCTATGATTAATGGATAGATGTCTTAACCTCATGCTCTAACTTCGAACGCCTTACACCGATAAGAAGTTAGAAATCAATGGCCAATAACGACGTGCTGGCGAAATCGAACGGGGTCGAGACAGAGATGCTTCCGCGCGCCGTCGTCTCTCTCGGTACATCATGCTGGTGATCGACGGGCGGGTGGGAGATCTGGTTCATGGTGTTTTTCTCTTTTTCTTCGAACTGACCTCGACCAGCCCCCTTCCGGATTTCTTAAGCTGACCGCTCGATTTCAGGTCGATCATGATGGAGTCTAGAACTCCATTCACGAACATTCCGCTGTTTTCCGTGCTGTAACGTTTCGTGATCTCGATCGCCTCGTTGATCGTCACTTTGGGCGGGATGTCTTCGAAGAACATCAGCTCGCAGATGCCCATCCGCAAGACGAGTTTATCGATGACCGCGATCCGGCTGAAGTCCCAGTTTGTCACCTTGTTGCGGATGATCTTGTCGATCTCCTCCTGGTGCTGAACCACTGTCTCGAGAAAACAGCGCGCGAATTCCAACGCTTCCTTCTGGGAGCTGAGGTCGCCGAACACGTAGTCGATGACGTCAGGCAGCGGCTCTTTCGAGAGCTCGTAGGCGTACAGTGCCTGTAGGACTCTTTCGCGAATGACTCGTCGTTTGAACGCCATAGGAACGCCAAAGAACTAATGCATGTCATGCCGATCCCGACTTGCCCTCCTGACCACGAAGTCCGGCGTTGCC
>JBHHZW010000095.1:0-7699 GCA_046758305.1 Bacteroidota bacterium
GGAGAGGTGGATCTCGCACAGGTCGTTGACCCGAATTATACGGTGGTTGCAAAAGTCCGGAAGAGGTATCTGCCAAAGGGACAAGCCTTTGGAGGGATCCATGAACAAATGAGAAGTGGAAAACCGTAAAACATTCTGTTTATTAATGAAAAGTACCTACAATGCGCGAATATCAGCTCTATATACACGGCGAGTTCGTTGAGTCAAAATCGAAGCTGACGTTCGACTCGATCAATCCTTTCGATCAGACTGTCGTCGCTCGTGTAGCGCGCGCGGGAGTTGAAGATGCTCGACGCGCCGTCGACGCCGCACGGAAAGCCTTCGACGAAGGACCCTGGCCCGGAATGTCGCGCGAAGAACGCAGTGCGCTCCTGAAGGCTGTTTCAGACAAGGTCAACGAACGACAAAAAGAACTCGTTGGACTGGAAGTTGACGACTCTGGCTCAACAGTGCGAAAAGCCAAGGAGGATATCTATCTCAGCGCCCGCAACATGTACTATTTTTCGAAACTCGCCGCGCTGGACCTGATGGAGCCGGTTCAAGATCTTTCCAAGCCGGGGTTCAGCCAAAACTTCATCGCGCACGAACCGATCGGTGTAGTGGCTGCCATCATTCCGTGGAATTTCCCCTTGAAAATGGCTATCTGGAAGATCGGCCCTGCGCTCGCAGCCGGCAACACTGTCGTCCTCAAGTCCTCCGAACTCACACCCGTCACTGCAATGGAACTCGCAAAGATCCTTCACGAGATCGGATTCCCGAAAGGAGTTGTCAACATCATTCCCGGCTTCGGTGACGACGTCGGTGAGGAGCTGGTGAAGAATCCCATGGTCGATAAAGTATCCTTCACTGGTTCCACTGCGGTCGGGAAGCGAGTGATGGCGAATGCCTCCGCAACGCTGAAGAAGTGTACGCTCGAATGCGGAGGGAAGTCCGCGAACATCGTTCTCGACGATGCCGACCTCGGCCTTGCGGTGGACGGTGCAATGTACGCGATTTTTTATCACAGCGGACAATGCTGCGAGGCGGGGACCAGGCTCATCCTGCCGGACAAGCTCTACGATGAATTCATGCAGAGAATGATCGAGAAGACACGAAAGCTGAAACTGGGGAACCCCAAGGACCCAACGACGGACCTCGGTCCGCTGGTTTCGCAGAAACAACAGCAGCGAGTGCTCGATTACATCGATATCGGAAAACGGGAAGGTGCAAACATAGCTGTTGGTGGAGGCATACCCGCTGATCCAGCTCTCGCAAAGGGCTTTTTCGTCGAGCCGACCCTCTTCGTGGACGTGCAGAATACAATGAGGATTGCCCAGGAGGAGATTTTTGGACCCGTGCTTTCCGTGATCAAGTACAGAACGGTCGATGAAGCCACTGCGATGGCGAATGATTCGATCTACGGCCTCGGGGGCGGTGTTTGGTCGCGTGACAACGAAAAGGCGATGCGGGTCGCCCGACGACTCCGGGCGGGCACGGTATGGATCAATGAGTGGCACCTCATATCCGAAAAGGCACCGTTTGGCGGTTACAAGCAGAGCGGTATCGGACGCGAGTTTGGGATGGAAGGACTCAAAGAGTATACAGAGACGAAGCATCTACACATCGACGAAGTCGGAAGTCGGGAGAAGAAGTTCTGGTACGATACGGTGGTGCCAAAAAGCTGACGTGAGGAGGAGGGGCACGACATGTCGTGCCCTATTGATATTCCATGAACATTCAAGGGAAAACAGTGTTAATCCTCGGTGGCTGGGGCCTTGTGGGATCGGCGGTCTGCCGCCGGACTACGGAACAGAATCCCGCTCGCATGATCGTGACTTCTCTGTCGCGATCGGAGGCGGAAGAGGCGGTGGAGAAGCTTCGAAAAGAATTCCCACGAGCCCGAAAGGGCTTATTTATCCCCTGGTGGGGGAACATCTTTGTCCGAGACTCACTGAAAAACAAGAACCGAGCTGAGATCCTGAGCAGTGAAAAGTTCCGGACGATGCTCATCGAGGACATTCTCGAGGATCTAACGGACAAAGTTCTTCACCGTTCATCGATCTATCAACTGCTGACGAAGTACAAACCGGAAATTATCGTCGATTGTGTCAATTCTGCAACCGCAATCGCGTATCAAGATGTATTCCAGGTGGCTCGCGAGGTCCTCACTGCGATGAATAAGTCGACGCCTTCTGGAAAACCTGATACCAAACTCTATGAGGCCACCGAGCGACTGATCTGCACGCTCTATATCCCTCAGCTCGTCCGTCACGTTCAGATTCTCTATCAATCAATGAATCAAGCAGGCACTGGCATATACGTGAAGATCGGCACGAGTGGGACCGGTGGCATGGGACTCAACATTCCTTACACACACAGCGAAGAGCGACCTTCGCGAGTATTGCTGAGCAAGTCCGCCATTGCTGGTGCCCACACGCTGCTTCTCTTCCTCATCGGTCGCACGCCCAACGCTCCCATCACCAAGGAGATCAAACCCGCCGCGGCGATCGCCTGGAAAAAGATCTCCTTTGGGGAAATCAAGCGCCGTGGAGAGCCCACCATGCTGGTCGATTGTCCTCCCGAGAAGGGAGTCCCACTCAAGGAAAAGCTTGAGATCCAGTGCTCTGTGTCGGGAAAAAACACAATCTGGGAATCACTCGGTGAGACGCTCAAATCGGTGTTCATCGACACTGGCGAAAACGGTATTTTTTCGCGGGGTGAATTTGAAGCCATTTCGACGCCAGGACAGATGGAATACGTTACGCCGGAGGAGATCGCTCAGGACGTCGTGTACGAAATTCTCGGTGGAAATACTGGTCATGACGTGATCAACGCGCTCAACAACGCAGCCCTCGCTCCCACCTACCGGGCAGGATTTCTCTTCAACAGCGCGATAAAGAAAATGACGAAACTGGAAAAAGAGCACGACGTCCAAAGCGTTGCTTTCGAAGTCCTTGGGCCGCCTCGTTTGTCAAAGCTGCTCTATGAAGCCCATCTCCTCCAACTGGGCTACAATGATATGAAGACCGTCATGCAGACGGACGCTAGGACGATGTCCAAGCGACTTCTCGCCCTGGTGCAGGAGAACCAGAAGCTACGCGCGCAGATTATTTCGATCGGAATTCCCATCCTCCTTCCCGACGGCAAAACTCTCCTTCGCGGACCGGAAATCAAAATACCACCGTTCCGGGGAATCAACGAATTAGAGATCTCACCGAAGCAGGTCGACCTCTGGACACGCGACGGTTGGGTGGACCTCCGTGTCTCAAACATGCAGCGGTGGAAGGACCGATTTCGCAAAATCATGCACAACGTCGATCTCATCCCAGATGGCGAAACTTCCTCCCAGTTCCTCAGGACTCGCGAATACTGGAAAAATTTTACAGAGATCGACCCTGGAAAGATCGTCGGCTGGATCTTTACGGAGGAGGAACAGGGGATGCGCATGAAGGCGTGATGACCCTAGCCCCGACAACTTGCCCCGATGCCTGACTCCTTGACTCGGGATCGTGAAGGCGCGGGATCAAGAGAAACCGATATCTGAACCAGCAGATGAACCCTCAGACTGATCAACAACATTCAGTTGGAAGAACACAATCATGAAAGCAATCCCCCTCACACTCACAATCGCAACGCTGATCGTTCTGATCGGATGCACGGAACAACAGAAGACAAGCAAACGTCAGTACTTCCTCGAGCGGGTCGGCGATTACACGATTGCCCAACTCTACGCGGATGGTTTCGAGCAGCTTCCACTGAATCAAAAGAAATTGGCCTACTATCTATCGCTCGCCTCCGTGGCCGGTCGAGATATCAACTTCGATCAACGGCATCGGCATGCACTCGAGGTTCGACGGCTGCTCGAGGAGATCGTTATCCACAACGAGGGAATCGACCCAGAGGTGTACGACAAGATCCTGAAGTACACAAAACTGACCTGGATCAACAACGGTTTCTACGGAACGCGAACGTCCCGGAAGTTCGTGTGTGAGACTTCGTTCGAGGAATTTGTTGATGCAGCGAAAAAGGCTCAGGCAAACGGAGCGGCATTTGAATTCAGTAACGGTGAGGCACTTGAGCAGGCACTCAACAGGTTGCAGCCCACGATGTTCGACTTGGATTATGAGCCGTTCGTGACGAGTAAGAATCCTCCGAAAGGCCAGGACATCCTCAGTGCCAGCGCAAACAACTTGTACGAGAACGTCACGCTGAAAGACCTCCAGTCCTTTGAAGAGCGGTATCCCCTGAATTCCAAGCTCATCAAGAAGAACGGCAAGCTCCAGGAACTCGTCTACCGCGCGGCTGGAGAAGATCCCAAGGGACTGTATCGCGCGCGGCTCGACAAGGTTATCGAATACCTGCAACTCGCGTCGCCGTATGCGGAAGGCCGACAGAGAGAGGCTCTCGAGCTCCTGATCGAATACCTCAGGACCGGGAGTCCCGATATCTGGCGTCAGTACAACATCACGTGGGTTTCCTACGACCCCACAATCGAGCTGATCCTCGGGTTCATCGAAGTGTATCTGGATGCTCGAGGACAGAAGGGTGAATACGAAGGCCTCGTGAGCTTCCGTGATGAAGCGAACATGAAGCTCATGAAAGACCTCGCGCTGAACGCTCAGTACTTCGAGGACAAGGCTCCTTGGAACGACGAATTCAAGCAAACCAAAAGCGGAGTGCCCCTCGCAAATGCCATCACGGTGTTGCTGGGGATCGGGAATGCCGGGCCCGTGAGCTGGAGCGGGATCAACCTGCCGAACGAACAGGACATCCGTCAGGATTACGGAACCAAAAGTTGGCTGCTCTTCAACGTTCGACAGGCACGACGCAAAGCGAGGGAGGGTCAGGCCGCTGAGGAGTTCTCCGCAACGCCGGGAGAGGTTGAGCTCAGCAAGCACTATGGAGACCGAGCGTGGGACGTCATCGTTGCGCTCCACGAGGTCGTCGGACATGGCTCCGGCAAGAAGAGCGACGCGCTGCAGCGTGATCCGGCGGACTATCTCGCAGAGTACTACTCCACCTTGGAAGAGGCCCGAGCCGACCTGATGGCACTTTGGAACCTCTACGACCCGAAATTGATCGAACTGGAGATTCTCCCCAATACAGAAGCTGCGAAAGCCGGCTATGTGGGGTACGTCCGCGATGCACTCGAACAGCATCGTTTTGTCCCTGAAGGAGACCACTTCGAGGAAGATCATCAGCGAGGGACGAACCTGATTATTTCTTACCTGCGGTCGAAGTATGGGTGCATCGAAGAAAAGAAAATGAATGGAAAGACGTACTGGAGCGTTACCGACTTCGAGGCCATGCGCGTAGGCGTTGGCGAGTTGCTCTCGGAGCTTATGCGAATCAAAGCGACTGGAGATTATCAGGCCGCGAAGCATCTGGTCGACACGTACGGCACCAAGTTTGAACCCCGGCTGCGCGATGAAGTTCTGGAAAGAGCGCGACAGATTGGGATGACAAATTTTACTGCATTTTGCTATCCCGAGCTCACTCCCAAGCTGGATGACGACGGGAAGATCGTCGACATTGTGATCTCGTATCCGAAAAACTTCCAGGGGCAAATGCTGAGATACGCCAAGTTCAGTAAAGACTCGTATGGAGAAGCTGTGCCACATGCGGCTGCAGACTGACGGGTCAGAGGGTGCCGACAATCTACCAGTTCAGCGAACGGAAGTCGTGTAGTGCTCACCGCCCGCTCTCTCAAGGCTTTCGAAGCAGCCCATCTTCATAGTAAGGCTGAGAGCAACACTTGACAGAGAGTGTAAGTTTCAATATCTTAGCTGTGGTTCTCGCTTGTTATCAATCATTTCAACGAAGTTCTTTCCGTCAGACTGAAGTATATTTTCAATCCTGTACATAACACCTCGACCCCGAGTGTGGGCTCGCGCTTCTAATCTTTCACTCATGCCAAAGAAAGGGGTGATTCGTATGAGAAAGGTCATTCATCTGTTCGTCCTCAGCCTCGTGGTGCTTCTCGTCGTAGCCTGCCAACCGCCCCAGGACGTCGAGAGAGAGATCGCAGCTCTCAAGGAGGGCGAGACCGGGTATGTGGAAGCATTCCAAAATGAAGATGTGGATGCCATTATGGAAACATATTGGAATAGCCCCGACTTGATCCGCTACACGGTTGCCACGATGGAGGTACGCGGATATGATACTGTGCAGCAGCGGTACGCACAGTTCTTTGAAGGTGGCGACGTAAAGAGCTTTGAAATTCTGGACAGCCAGTACAAAGTCTCCGGAGACCTGGCCGTTGGCTGGTCAAGATGGAAGCTGACATACCAACCGACCGACGGACCCGAGTGGCAGCGGGAAGGGAGATGGACCGGGATGTTCACGAAACAAGGCGGAAAATGGTATATCACTGTCGATCACGCGTCGGCACCACTTACCGCGCCCTCTCCAATGGCGATCGAGGCAGAGTAAAGAGTATACATCTCTAGATCCCCCCGAGGAAGAGCCCCAGACCTTGAAACCTGGGGCTTTTTTTGTCCCACTTCCTTGACTGTCAAGTCCTTTTTGTGTACATTTTTTGAGGTTTTTTCTTGCATCGGTCACATCACGCATTAGATTGATAAACCACTCGCACGTCTTCCCTCCTTTCCCGATGCAAGAATTTTGAAGGTTATCTGAAATGACCAGGGATTTCACCATTCCCTCTCCTACCCAACCGGCACTCGTTTTGGGGACGAATATCTGACTCAACAGCTGTCGGCCATAAGCCAGGAGGTGTGTCATGAATGTCCCTGAGCAATTAAAGAAGTTCCTCCACGCGAGCAACGTCCAGCACGAGTTGATCACACATCCGGAGGCTTTTACCGCCCAAGAGGTCGCACGCGCGATTCACAAGACTGGAAAAGTTCTCGCCAAGACGGTGGTCGTGGAGGCAGATGGGAAGTACGTCATGACTGTCGTCCCAGCCCATCACAAGGTAAGTCTGAATGCTGTGAAGGCAGTGCTGGCAGCCAAAGATGTGCATCTCGCGAAGGAAGAAAAGCTTAGTGACTTGTTTCCGGACTGTCAGCTAGGAGCCATGCCGCCGATCGGTCCAATCTACAACCTGCCGGTCGTCGTTTCGAAAGCTCTCGCAGAGAAACCGGAAATTATCTTTAACGCCTGCACTCACACGGACTGTCTGAAAATGAAGTACGCCGATTTTGAGAAAGTCGTCAATCCGCAGGTGGCTGAGATTTCCGACATCCCGCCAGAGTCGCGCTGATTAAACTGGACAAAGGATCTATCTCATTCCGATCCCGTTTCCGGGATCGAGACCTCGTAGCTACGGAGTCGCGACGGGCGGAATCGGGAGGCATCGATCATGATAGGTCAAACGATCTCACATTATCGCATCCTTGAAAAGTTGGGTGAAGGGGGAATGGGTGTTGTCTTTAAAGCCCAGGACCTGAAACTCGATCGCCTCGTTGCCCTGAAATTCCTTCCTCCACACCTCTCCGCCTCTGAACAAGAGAAAGCACGGTTCATTCAAGAGGCGAAAGCGGCTTCAGCGCTGAATCATCCGAATGTCTGTACCATCTACGGAATTGAAGAACACGGAGGTCAAGAATTCATCGAGATGGAGTACGTCGATGGCATAACGCTGGGAGAAAAAATCCAGCAGGCACAGATGAAGACCAACGATGCCATCTTCTACGCCATCGGGATCGGTGAGGCGCTGCAGGAAGCCCACAGCAAAGGCATCGTCCATCGCGACATC
>JBHHZW010000096.1:0-7690 GCA_046758305.1 Bacteroidota bacterium
GTGATATATTGGTGGGTTACCAAAATATACACAAGAAAGTTGAGGCTTATGCTTTTTAAACATAAGGTCTACTACGCTATTCTCAAGGCCTTCCTACGCACGAACTCAAGTGCAGCCTGAGTGGCTCGCTCTTTGACGCGGATCCGGTCGTCGCCAAGATGGAGACGGAGCGCAAGCGCCTCCCGATGATCTGCATATCCGATCCACACCAGCCCCACCGGCTTTTCCGGCGTACCGCCAGTGGGTCCAGCAATCCCCGTGGTCGAAATTCCGATATCGGTCCGGGCAATGTGTCTCACACCGGCTGCCATAGCTTCAGCAACTTCACGGCTGACTGCTCCATGCTTCTCGATGAGTTCTGGCGGCACGTCGAGAACCTCGACCTTCGACAGGTCGCTGTACGCGATGACGCCGCGCTCGAAGTACAGGGAACTTCCAGCGACATTAGTGATGCGGTCGGCAATCAGACCTCCAGTGCAGGACTCGGCGACTGCGATCGTGAGTTTCCTTTCCGTCAGCAGTCGGCCGACAGCCTGTTCAAGGGTTTCGGCGTCCGTACTATAGATATGTCTTTCTGCCTTTGCTCGTACGCGCGATTCGATCTCTTCAATTCGTTTCTTCGCTCTTTCCATGCTGCTTTCTTGTACCGTGATCCGAAGTCTCACCCCTTGAGGACTGGGGAGAAACGCAAGCATGGCAGTTTGCTTGCCGGAGGACGCGCGGAGGATCTCATCGATGTTGCCGAGCTGCTCGAAGAGAAACGCTTCGGCGATGCCCGTCGTGTTCAGCGTACGATGGAGGATCGTCATCTCCGTCGACCGCTCTCTGAGGTAGGGGACCACAAAATCCTCCATGAGCCCCTTCATTTCATACGGGACACCAGCCATCGCGATCAGAATTTTTTCGTTTCGCTCGAAGAGCATTCCCGGAGCCGTTCCGAATCGATTGCGGATGACGGTCGCAGACCGCGGGACAAGCGCTTGCTCCCGGGCAAGATCCGTCCAGGGAAGATTTCTTTTGGCGAGAAGGGCCTTGATGTTCTCGAGCGTTTGTTCGTGAAGGATCAAACGGACGTTGAAGAACTTGCAGAGGGCTTTCTTGGTGATGTCGTCGTGGGTTGGACCGAGTCCTCCGGTCACGATCATCAGGTCAGATCGCTTCCAGGCATCGCTCAGCGCTGCGAGAACCGCCTTCTCCTCGTCCCCGACCGTGGTGATTCTTGTGACTGGAATCCCGACAGAATTGAGCTGTTCAGCGATGTAGGCAGCGTTGGTGTTCACGACCTGACCGATGAGCAACTCGTCACCGATGGTGAGGAGTTCGGATGTCATGGCGCATCTTTATTCGTATAGCGTGTAGTATCCGACCCGTCCCGACGACCTACGGTCTCGTAGAGAAATCGGGATCCCCTGCTTGCTGCCAATCTTTCCGCGAAGCCCCATGAAACGGGGCAAAGCCGTCTCGCGAAGCGATCTCTTCATGATTGGCGGAATCGGTGTTTGCCTTTAGCGCGGGCTCGGCCGTCCCCCAGGGCTGGGAGCCCACGGCGTGAGCCACCAATACGCGATCTTGCCTTCACAGCTAGTAAAAATACAGAAATAGTCGTAGAAGCAAATTCGTATAAACTCCCGCGATCACATCATCGATCATGATGCCCCAGCCGCGCCCAAGTCGCTCGGATTGTCGCGCCGGATACGGCTTCATAATGTCAAGCAGACGGAAGAGAAAAAAGGCCAGCGCCACTACACCGGGATGTTTTGGCAGCAACGCGAGGGAGATCCAAAGCCCGACGATCTCGTCGATGACGACGATTCGCGGGTCGCGGCCGTAGACCTGCTCCATCTTCGATGAACCGTGAACCCCCAGGAAAAAGATCACTGCGACGGCGGGAAGGATGACGTAGGGCTGGTCGAACCCGGGAACGAAGTAGATGAGAATGCCAAGCAGACTCCCTACGCTACCTGGAGCAAAAGGAGCGTACCCGGTGTATAATCCTGTAGTGAACAGTCGTATCGGAAGCGAGATGCTGGCAGGCTCGGGGGTCGAAGCGTCACCGGGGTTCTGCTGTTCGTCCAAAATTGACATAGAGCTCCCGGATCATTTTTCTGTTCTCGATGACGTACGTAACGCCGGTCCAGAGGGTAAACAGGGTGATCAGCAACATCAATCCGTCCAGGACGGCTTTGTGCATCAAGGTCTCGATGAGTCCCTGAGAATTCTTCCACGCAAGAGGGGTGTGACGCAACGTGTAGAGGATGAGGATGTAAAAAATGAGGACCATCTGACTAAAGGTTTTCACCTTTGCTGAAAACGTCGTTATGATTGGCTTGTTTTTCCACTCCGCGTATGCGCGGAATGCGGTGACCACGATGTCACGGCCGACGATGATCCAGACCATCCAGGCTTCTGCCAGATTGAGGTAGACAAAGGCAATCAGCGCTGCAGATGCCAAAATCTTGTCGGCAAGTGGGTCAAGGAATTTGCCCAACCGCGAGGCATATCCAAATCTCCGCGCCACCCAGCCGTCATACCAGTCCGTCAGTGCAGCGGCGATGAACACGACGAGCGCGAGCTGTTTGGACATCGCATCCGGTGAAAAGAGGAACGCAACGAAAACAGGCGTGAGAAGAATCCTCAGAATGGTCAACTGGTTAGGGAACGCGATCATGCAGCACACTCGAAACGCTGTCGTTCTCTGAATGTATCAAAAAAACTCAGATTAGCAAGAAACGATGATGATGAAAAACAAAAAGGTCATCGACCTCTTCAGCGGATGACCTTTTCAACAGCAACCAAGAACCAGTCTAGGCAGCTTTGATCACTTTTCCGGATTTCAGACACTTCGCGCAGACGCGCACACGTTGAACGCTGCCGTGTATGTGCGCCCGGATTCGCTGCAAATTGGGGATCCAGCGTCGTCGGGTGCGATTGTGAGCGTGACTGATGCTGTTCCCAGTCATCGGTTTCTTTCCGCAGACTGCACAAACTTTTGCCATTCGTGCTCCTCGAGGGTTTATTCGAATGAAAAATCTACGACAAGGTAAGCAAATAGAGGCAGAGAAGCAACATTTGATTGCAGTAACCGACCTGCCCGGACGACCTACGGTCTCGTAGAGAAATCGGGATCCCCTGCTTGTCCGCTAATCCTAGCGCGAACCAGTCTAGCGAAATGATCCACTCACGAAGTGCAGCGAATCCGCCCTTCGGAAAGTTCGTGACTCGCGGAATCGGTGTTTGCCTTTGACGCGGGTTGGGGATGTTGCCACTAGCCTTGTTGAAATTAAGGGATTAATTTTCTTTATTTTCAGGTTAAATTTCAAGGATTCTATGGTGCTCGTACTCGGGATCGAAACTTCTTGCGACGAAACCTCTGCTGCTGTACTGTGCGACGGGAAGCTCCTCTCGAACGTCATTTCGTCGCAAGTGTTCCATGAAAAATACGGCGGCGTGGTTCCGGAACTCGCTTCGCGGGCGCACCAGAAACTGATCGTTCCGGTCGTGGACGAAGCGCTCCAGCGGGGCGGCGTTGAAAAATCCCGCCTCGACGGCGTCGCTGCAACGTACGGACCGGGCCTGGTGGGTTCCCTGCTCGTCGGACTCAATTTCGGAAAGGCGCTCGCCTTCGGGTTACGGATACCGTTTGTTGGCGTTAATCATATGGAGGCCCACATTTTCTCCAACTTTCTCCCTGACGGTTCCGTTCTCCAGAAAGATGGCGGGACGTCGATCTCACGAGGAGAGCACTCGGTTCCGGAGTTTCCTTTTCTTTGCCTCATCGTTTCCGGCGGCCACACGCAGCTTGTGCTTGTGAAGAGACCTTTCGAATACGTTATGCTCGGTGAAACGAAGGACGATGCAGCGGGTGAAGCGTTCGACAAGGTTGCGAAGATGCTCGGAATCGGCTACCCGGGCGGGCCTTTGATCGACAAGTACGCACGAGGGGGAAACCGGAATTTTGTGAAATTCCCGCGGCCGTACCTCGAAAAAGGGAGTCTCGAGTTCAGTTTCAGCGGCCTCAAGACCTCCGTGCTCTACTACCTCAAGGGCCGAGGGCTCTATCCATCTCCTCAGCCATCGACGATGAACCATCAACTGCTGTCCGATCTCTGCGCGAGCTTCCAGGCAGCGGTCGTCGATGTGCTCGTGGATAAGATGTTTCTTGCCGCGGCGCGTCATGCCGTGCGAGATGTGGCGGTTGCCGGAGGCGTTGCGGCGAACTCCGAGCTCCGCGCTCGCTTGAAAACTGGGTGCGACCGAAGGGGACTACTTCTGCATATTCCCCCGATGGAATTCTGCACCGACAACGGTGCGATGATCGCGATGGTGGGTTGGATGATGTTGAGCGAAGGAGCCGTGTCGCCGTATGAGCTGAACGCGGTCGCAAATCTCGAATTGGCGGAGGAGCACCGTTGAGTCGGATTGTGCAAGAATTCTCTCCTCCGAAGAAAAATAAGAATAAAGCGCTGATCCCGTAAATCGCTCCGGAATTTCCTGTAGCGCTCATTCACCAGTTGGCTGACGGAGCGGTAGTAGGTTGGGCGCTCATCAGGGCGTTGGAATTGCGCAGGAGCGTGCAGGGTACGCTCGAGGCGGGTCTTAATTCCTCCGACTGCTGCAAGCTCTCCCATAGGGACACCGATGGCACGTCGCGATCAGAAAAGCCTCGAAGTTTGGCGCAGGAGAATCGACGAGCTGGACCGCAAGCTCCTGGAATTACTGAATGACCGCGCCCGGTGCGCCGACGAGATCGGCAGGCTGAAACAGGACCTTGGAATAGAGGTGTACTCTCGTGAGCGTGAAGAACAGATCATTCGGAACGTGTTCGAACACAATCCAGGTCCTCTGACAAGAGAAGCGGTGCAGCGGCTGTTCGAGCGTATCATCGACGAGTCGCGGCGACGCGAGCGAGAGGCGATGGAACGAAGAAAACGAAACGAGGACGGAAAACGACGTGTCTGAACTGCCGGCAAAATATCGCTCCCTGCTCCCGTTTATTCCTCTGGCTCTGGTCTTGATAATTGGCCTTCTCTTGCTGTACCAGGTTTTCTGGGCTCCAAATGACTTTCCAGACCGGGAAAAAACAGTCATCGTGCCCGCAGGCGTCTCCTTCTTGGACATCACCGATTCCCTCGATCAGCAAGGGATTATTCGGAATCGGGACTTGTTTATCATTGCCGGCAAGTTTTCTGGATGGTCGAAACGGCTGCAGAAGGGAAAATATGCATTCCCGAGCGGAGTCTCCAATTATGGGATCCTGTCCGGAATGTATCGAGGCACGTCGGCCATACGGATCCCCGTCACGATCCGCGAGGGACTGCGTTCGAACAAGGTCGCGCGCATTTACGCGCGAGAACTGGGGATCGACTCCGCGAGGTTCGTCGACCTTGTGCACGACCTGGATTTCATACAATCATTGGGCGTGGATGCATCGTCGCTCGAGGGGTATCTCTTTCCGGACACCTACCGATTCTATTGGGATCCCGAGGAGGAGAAGGTCGTTCGACGAATGGTGGAAGAGTTTAGATTTTTCTACACCGATTCGCTCAAAGCCCGTGCGGAAGAGCTGGGATACGACACGAACGAAGTCCTTACGTTTGCATCGATCGTGGAAGGGGAGGCGATCCTGGATGAGGAACGTCCGATCATCGCAGGTGTGTACCACAACCGACTTCGCAAACGTATGAGACTGGAGGCGGACCCCACGATACAGTTTCTACTTCCTGATGGCCCGCGGCGCCTTCTCTACCAAGACTTGAAAATTTCGTCGCCGTACAATACCTACGAGAACTATGGGCTCCCACCGGGTCCGATCAACAACCCGGGTAAATCCTCGATTCTGGCGACCCTGTTTCCCGCTGTGCATGCGTATCTCTTCTTCGTCACCGATGGGCAGGGTGGACACATTTTTTCCCGAACGTACGCTGAGCATAGGAGAGCAGTGAGAAAATACAGGAGGGTGTTGCGGGAAAGGGCCTCGAATGAGGTAAGCGGCGGCGGCTAACAACGGTTCTTGATGCTCACGAGCTTATTCCTCCTGCTCCCATAAACAGAACAAAGAAGCGACACCCCCCGCATTACACGGGTCGCCGTGGTAGCGGGCGGTGTCGCCTTTGCTTTTCAACCCGCGTCGAGCCTTAGTCTGATGAATCCCTGCCCTTATACCTCTTCGCTAGTACCTTCTGTAACTCTTTTTCCAGTTTATCCTCTGTCGTGTAACCGAAGAATCGCTTGTGCAACGACCCGTCGGGCGCGAAGAGGTAGCTGTCGGGCAGCCCAAAGATGCCGTACTGCTCGGCCACTTCATCCTTCATCCCGATGAGGTAGGACACGGGCTCTTCTGCCAAGAACTCTTTAATATCTCGGATGGTCGTCTGGACGGCTACTCCGATGATCACGAACCCTCTGTCCTGGTATTTTTCGTACAGTCTTTCAAAGCCCGGCATCTCCTGCTTGCACGGTCCGCACCAGGGTGCCCAGAAATTCACCAGAACGATTTTCCCTCCAAATTCTGAGAGACTGATCGTTTTTCCTTCTAGGGTCTCGAGTGTGAATTCATACTTACCGTAGTCGGCTTTAGCTTCCTCTTCATTCTGCTCTCCGGTTTCCTCCTCGAGTACGCCGGGTCGAGCCTGGTCGAATGCAGGTCCGCTCCCCCCGGATGCCTCTTTTATGGGAACCTCTTTCACAAGGAGGGCTTCGGGATTGAGAAAGGCAAGCTTCTGAGCAACGAAGCCAAGATTATTCGTCAAGATCAACGCACCGATGGCGATCAGGACCACGCCGCCGGCAATCTCTACCTTGTGGACATGCCTTTTCAGTTTGGAGAAGGCACTGAAGAACCCGTTCAAGAATACCGCCGAAAGGATAAACGGTACACCTAGTCCCAGAGAGTAGACGCCGAGGAGGACCATGCCTTCTGTTGCAGTTTCCTGCGCAGCCGCAATGGCGAGGATACCCGCGAGAATCGGTCCGATACACGGAGTCCAACCGAAGGCGAAGAATATTCCGGCAAGAAACGAACGGATGGTTCCAGGCGCTTTCGCTCCTGCTTGTACTTTCTTTTCGTAAAGCAGGATCGGAATCTTTATCAATCCGACCATGTGAAGTCCTAGGATGATGATGACGACCCCTGCGATCTTTCCCAAGGTGTCGAGATGTTCTCGTAGCAAGTTTCCGACAGCCGTCGCCGAAGCTCCGAGGAGTACGAAGATGATGGAGAAACCGACGACGAAGAGCACGCTGTTCACCGAAGCGATTCTGAGGACTTTCGATCGGTTTTCCCGTTTCGTCAGTTGGTCAAGTCCCAGACCAGTGATGAACGAAAGGTAGCCAGGGACGATGGGGAGAACGCAGGGAGACGCGAAGGAGATCACACCAGCGATGAGTGCCATGAACATTCCTACGTCGAGTGCGTCAAACATGGGTTTCGTTCTCTCTTAATCACGTAGAAGATCAACAGCTCGCATACCTAACACCATACAGCTCACGTGAGTTCCCTGTCGGCCAAAGCTAATGTTTTCTGATGATAAATGCCAGACATTCACCCTGTCCCGGCCTGTGACTGGTTGGTGTTTACTCAGTGTTGGGTGCAAACAACTCGTTTCTTCTGATACCTCGTAGCAAATGGGACTGGGGAAAATCCGCCGCAGTTCCGCTGCCAGCTGCTTGGTTCAGATTTGCTAGCATCGAG
>JBHHZW010000097.1:0-7681 GCA_046758305.1 Bacteroidota bacterium
CCGCAGTCCTGCCGCCGATGCCCAAAGGCGAGCCGGTGAACCGGTTGACGCTCGACTACCTTCGGGCGGCGGTAGCGGGCTCAGGGGTCGTTGTCAGCCAGATGCCGGAGCCGGGTAATCGCGTGAGAGATGGCGCAAAGGTGCAACTCTGGTGTGAACCCAAGTCGGGCTTGCAAATTGGGAGTGGTCGTGACCATGATGTGGAAAAGAACGTGTCTCGCCCCGGGTGAAACTTCCGGAGGAGAATACTTGGAACCGTACAAAATCATCCATGGAGAGAGGAGGGCCCATCGCAGTGGATAATACAATCTTTGTTTACGCTTTGAACCGTGTCATCGACAGATGGAGTTTACTGAAACACCCATTTTATCAATCCTGGAATGGGGGAACCCTGACGCGAAATGCGTTGAAGCAGTATGCGTGTCAGTACCACCATTTTGTGAAACACTTTCCACGGTTCCTGAGTGCAACTCATATGAACACCTCCGACATTCGAATTCGTCAGGAAATCTTGATGAATTTGATGGACGAGGAGTACGGTTCGGAGAACCACCCCGCGTTATGGCAGCGCTTTGCGGAAGCAATCGGGGCCAGCGTTCAGGAGATGGCACAGACGGAACCGCTGCAGCAGACGGCGGCCCTCGTCGATACCTTTTTCACGACGTGCCGAAACCGTCCGTTCGTGGATGGTTTAGGTGCACTCTATGCCTATGAATCGCAAGTTCCAGAAATCTCCCGCGTGAAAATCAGTGGATTGCGCAGGTTCTATGGTATAGTGGACCACGAGGCGCTGCGGTTTTTTGCGGTGCATATGGAAGCGGATGTGGAGCATTCCACGATGGAACGGAGGATCATCGAGGCATCTGCCAAGACCGTCGCGCAGCAGGATGGTGTTCTAAACGCAGCGGAAGGCGTCGCAAAGGCGCTCTGGACATTCCTGGATGGAGTCTCTGAATCATTCGTGAAACCCGAAACTGCTTATGCTTGAGCCTTTCTCCGGAGAATCCAGGTGTGAACTGCATCCCCGTCATGGCGAGGCCATCCCTTCAGGCCACCCGCGAAGCGGTCACTTCGTGAGAAGTGGCGTGTCGGATCGGGACGTTATGAAACCAGCGGTGCGGGTTGCGCTGGCAAGCATGATCATTGACGTGCGTTGGCGGTATGTATGACCTTACTAAAATTGCTCGAGGGTGTGTCGGTGACCAAACTCTACCATGCAAAGTTTGGTCAGATGGTGCAGATGCAGGACGTTCAGATCAGGGGCGTGCAGTACGACTCACGGAAGCTTGCAAGTGGGGACCTCTTCGTTGCAATTTGCGGAACGAGCGTCGACGGCCATCGCTTTATCCAGGAGGCGATATCTGCGGGAGCGAAGGCAGTAGTTCTCGAAGACGACCGCGCCGTACCGGACGCCCTCTTCAGGCATACGCGAGTCGTGAAGGTCGTCGTTGGCAATTCGCGCCGGGCGCTCGCGGGGATCTCGAGCAACTATCACGGACACCCATCGCGGAAACTCCTCCTGATCGGGGTGACGGGAACGAATGGAAAAACGACCACGACGTACCTCATCAGGTCGATCTTGGAGTCGAACGGGGAAAAAACTGGATTGATCGGGACGATTGAATATAAACTGGGAGAGGATGTGCAACCTGCGGTCCACACCACACCGGAGTCGTTGGAGCTCAATGGGTTCCTCAGTCGGATGGTGAAGAATGGCTGCCGGTCTGCTGTGATGGAGGTCTCGTCCCATGCACTCCAGCAGGATCGCGTCTACGGATTTGATTTTGATGCAGCGGTGTTCACAAACCTGACTCAAGATCATCTCGATTACCACGGGTCGATGGAAAGTTATCTTGGTGCAAAGAAGTCTTTGTTCGACATGCTGGACGAACGTGCGATTGCCGTCTATAATAGCGACAATGCGCACGGCCAGCTTATCACCCTCAACACCCGTGCGAGAAAGATTGCATACGGCGCTCGAAAAGCGGATGTCATCTTGAAGTCCGCATCCCATTCAGAGACGGGTATGGTTGTATTCCTCGAGTATCGAGGACGGGAGATCAAGATCGAATCGTCCCTCATCGGTGAATTCAACGCCGAGAACATCGCCGGTGCAGTTTCCACGGGCATAGGTTTGGGCATTCCTCTCGACCGAATTCGAGACGGCATCAGAAACCTTACTGCTGTTCGCGGCCGCTTCGAAAAGATGGTTTCACCGGCGGGTTGGATTGCCATCGTCGACTACGCCCACACGCCGGACGCCCTCGAGCGCTGCTTGCGCGCCATTCGGGCGATGCGGGAAAAGCTCTCGACGGATCAGCATCGAAGAATTATCACCGTCTTCGGCTGCGGCGGCAATCGGGACCGGGGAAAGCGTCCGAAGATGGGGCGAATCGCCAGCGAGCTCAGCGACGTGACAATCGTGTCCTCGGACAACCCGCGATTCGAGGATCCGGAGTCAATCATCGATGAGGTGATGGAGGGAGTAAAGTCGGGTCCTACGGTGAACCGTGAGGCCGATCGAAAAAAAGCGATCATCATGGCACTCGAGATGGCGCGACCCGGAGATTTCGTGCTGATTGCTGGAAAGGGACACGAAACCTATCAGGTGATCGGAGATCAAAAAGTTCATTTGGATGACCGAGAAGTCGTCGAGCGTTTTATCAAGGAACGGCAGGCGTAGGGTTGAGAATCCTTTCAATGCTCGACAGCTCAGTCGATGAATCGGTAGGCACTCCGCGGATGAAGTTGATGATTGAAGATGTCCTGAAGCTCGATCATGTGGAGCGAAAGAACATGGGGGATCTTTCTCGTAGCATCGTTAAGGGCGTGAGCACTGACTCCCGCACCGTGAGACCGGGAGACCTGTTCTTTGCGTTGCGGGGTGAGAAATTCGATGGACATCGGTTCCTTCGTGACGCGTTTGATAAAGGTGCCGTGGCCGCGGTGGTCGAGAGTGCAGCGGAACTCGGCCCGCCGGATGAGATGCGAAACTATCCGGTCGTTGTGGTGAGGAGTACAATCGGCGCCCTTGGGAAACTCGCAAATCTCTATCGAACAACATTCAACATCCCGATCATCGCAATCACCGGGAGCAACGGAAAGACGGTAGCGAAAGACATGGTTGCAGCAGTGCTCAGCACTGAATACAGAGTCCTGAGCACGGAAGGAAACTTGAACAATCAGATCGGCGTGCCGCTGATGCTTTTCCGACTCGAGAAAGACCAGGAGATGGCTGTGATTGAAATGGGCACGAACCATTTCGGCGAGATCGCTCATCTCTGTGAGGTGGCTGAACCAACGTACGGCCTCATCACCAACATTGGGCGTGCCCACCTGGAGTTTTTCCAGTCTGTAGAGGGAGTCGCGAAAGCGAAGGGAGAACTGTTCGAGTGGCTCTCGATGGTCGAGGGTCGGCAATCAGTCGCCTTCGTCAACGCGGATGATCCGCTCGTACTCAGAGAGAGCGAAAGAGTGAAGAACAAGATCACATTCGGTTTTGAGTCATCGGACGTCGACGTGGGAGGGATCTACTTGGGAATGAATCAGCAGTGCCAGCCGAAATTCGAGATCCAGAGTCAGTGGCTGTCGATGAATGATGTGATCGAGCTGCACGTCACCGGAAGGCATGCCATCTACAGCGCTCTTGCGGCTGTCGCGGTTGGCCTGAAATTCGCGGTGAAACCTGATCAGATCAAATGCTCCCTTGAACAGTTCACATCGAGCAAGGGGCGGATGGAAATCCTGAAGGTTGGAGGAGTCACTATTCTGAACGACACCTATAATTCCAACCGGGATTCAGCAATTGCGGCTCTTCAGACTCTTGCGGCGATACGTTGTGGGGGGAAAAAAATCGCTGTCCTGGGCGACATGCTGGAGCTCGGCGAGCGAAGTATCGAGGAACACGCGAAGGTCGGTGTCGTGTTCTCCGACCTCGGTCTGGAGTATCTCCTCACGTTCGGTCCGCACTCCAAGTCTACCGCAGCAGCAGCAAAAGCTTGGATCTCTCGACATTTCGACGACAAAGCAGCTCTGATTCGCGATCTGATCGAGCTTGTCAAGGCTGACGACGCCGTGCTCGTGAAAGGGTCTCGGGGAATGCGAATGGAGGAGGTTGTTAAGGCTTTGACCGACGAGTTCAAAGAGTGAGGGAACCTCACGCGGGTGCCAAACCTGCAAGAGGTTGGTCCGGATGCTTTATTACTTGCTTGACTATATCAATCGGGTATACGATCCCCCGGGGTTCGGGGTGTTCCGATTCATTACGTTCCGTTCTGCTGCTTCAGCTGTCACGGCGTTGCTCATAGCCTTCTGGCTCGGCCCGAAGATTATACAGGTTCTCCGTGCAAAGCGGATTCAAGAGCCCCCGAAGTTGGAGGCACCGGAGCAGCACCGTCAGAAAGTTGGAACGCCGACGATGGGGGGACTGATCGTCCTGATTTCTGTGTTGGTTCCGACCCTCCTCTGGGGCGACCTGAAGAACACGTATGTAATCCTCATTTTGTTGGTGACTGCTGGACTCGGCGCAGTGGGATTTCTCGATGATTACCTGAAGGTCGTGAAAACGAAACCGAGGGGACTCATCGCGCGGTACAAACTCATCGGACAAATTGCCATCGGGCTGCTTGTCGGTGGTACAATCTATTTTTTTCCGGAGTGGTTCGATTCGAACTTACCGCGGATCAAATCAGCGACGACGGTTCCATTTTTCAAACACCTCGAGCTTGACCTCGGCCTGCTGTACATACCGATGGTTATTTTTGTGATCACTGCAACCTCCAATGCGGTGAATCTCACTGATGGGTTGGATGGGCTCGCGATCGGGTTAATCGGCATCGTGACGCTGACACTGGCGGTGATCACCTACATTTCGGGACATGCTGAGTTCAGCCAATACCTCACCATTCCGTTTCTTCCGGGGAACGCCGAACTCGTCATCTACTGCGCGGCTCTAGTGGGGGCGTCGCTGGGGTTCCTCTGGTTCAACGCCTATCCAGCGCAGGTGTTCCTTGGCGATACCGGTTCGCTTGCGCTCGGCGGCGCGATCAGCGCAATCTGTGTGATGATCAAGAAAGAGCTCCTCCTGCCTATCTTGGGCGGGGTGTTTCTGGCGGAAACTGCGTCTGTGATCATCCAGCGGGTCTATTTCAAGTACACGAAGAAAAAATACGGCGAGGGTCGGCGGGTCTTCAAGATGGCCCCCGTCCATCATCATTTCGAGATGTGTGGCTGGCCGGAGCCGAAGATCGTCACGCGGTTCTACATTGCAGCGATTTTGTTGATGATTCTGAGCCTTGCAACGTTCAAGGTGCGTTGAAGTCAGTTCCACTGTCACTGGATGAATCATGAACGGGGATTATGCAGCGGCCTTGGCGACACTTGCACTCATCAACGCAGCAATCGCAGAGACGAAGAATAAAAACGCAGCGGGATGTTGCTCGTGTCGATTTTTGTGGGACCGGTGGCGACTGGGCTATTAGTTGTATTGCCAGGTTCGAGCCAACGCCTGAAGTTCCCGAACGTGAGAAAAACTTGAGTCGAAAGAGTTCGTCCCCATCGTGCCACCAGAGTGTGATCGGATGAACGTCAGAGGAAAGAGCATTTCTGTTGTTGGCGCAGCGCGCAGTGGTCTTGCAGTTGCCAAGTTGCTTAAGGCGCGGGGTGTCAGCGTGTTTGTCAGTGATCTTCAGCCGGTGGGCGAGCTCACAGCGGCTGCTCAGGAGCTGGAGAAACTCGGTGTTCCATTTGAATTTGGTGGGCATAGCGAACGCGTTTACGATGCTGAGATACTGGTGATCAGTCCGGGAGTTCCCTCCAGCGCACCGGTTCTCGTGGCGGCTGCGGGTGGAGGGATCAAGGTGGTGAGTGAGCTGGAAGTGGCATCCTGGTATTGCAGGGCGCCGATCATCGCGGTCACGGGCTCGAACGGCAAGACGACGACGACCTCACTCATCGGAAGGATCTTGTCCGATGCAAAAAAAGACCATGTCGTGGCGGGTAACATTGGCACGGCATTCTCGAACTTCGTTCTGGACCTGGCTGAAACATCTGTTGCGGTTGTGGAAGTGAGCAGCTTCCAGCTGGACCGTATCGAGACGTTTCATCCGCGGGTTGCTGTGATTCTCAACATTACGCCCGACCATCTCGACCGGTACGGAGCCTCGTTCGAGGAATACACCAAGTCTAAATGCCGCATCTTCATGAACCAGGGAACGAATGACGTCCTGATCTATAACAACGATGACGAGGTCACGAGACAACAGGTAAGCAAACTCACGCGCTCCTCGGTCCGGCTGCTTCCGTTCAGTGCCGAACAGTCTCTGCCGGCCGGAGCGTACGTAAAAAAAAACAAAGTTATTATTTCTCTCGATGGCCGAAAGGAGGAACTCATCGACGTGCGGGCAATTCGGATTCGCGGTGGACATAACCTCTACAACTCAATGGCTGCAGCACTCGCAGCGCGCGCGATGGAGGTCAGGAACGAGGCGATCCGGCAAAGCCTGATGTGCTTCGAAGGTGTTGAACATCGACTTGAGTTTGTTCGGGAACTGAACGGCGTTCGGTACATCAACGATTCGAAGGGGACGAACGTGAACTCCGTCTGGTACGCCCTCCAGAGCTTCGATGAGCCTATCATTCTCTTGCTCGGGGGTCGAGACAAGGGCAATGACTATTCTGTCCTCTACGATCTGGTCAAGAAAAAGGTGAGAGCCGTCGTCGCCATCGGGGAATCCGCCGATACGGTGGTCAGGAATTTCAAGAACCTCACGCGCGTCGTCAAACTGGATTCGATGTTTGATGCGGTGGGGCAAGCGGAGCGTCTGGCGCAACGTGGTGATGTCGTGCTCCTCTCACCAGCATGTTCAAGCTTCGACTGGTTCGAGAACTACGAACATCGAGGGAGGGTCTTCAAGGAGTTCGTGAACCAATTGTGAAAAAACCGACGAGTCATATCGATATCATACTCCTTCTTGCAGTGCTCACCTTGCTGGTCTTCTCGGTGGGTCTGGTCTACAGTGCGAGTGCGACCTGGGCGATGGTCAAAAAGGAGAGCAGTGAGTATTTCTTGACGCGCCACAGCGTGCGCGTCCTCCTCGGTATGGCGATGATCTTGTTATTCATGAAATTCAATTACCAGCATCTGAAGAAAGTAAGCAAGGCAGCGCTGTCGACCGCCGTCCTCTTTCTCGTTGTTGTGTTGATCGTCGGAGGGGAGGTGAGAGGAGCAAGTCGCTGGCTGAATTTCGGAGTTCTTGGGTTCCAACCTTCTGAGTTTGCGAAATTTGCCCTGCTCGTCCACCTCTCAGTCTTGCTTTCGGAGAAAAAGGATTACCTGCATGACTTCCAGCGCGGCTATTTTCCTGCGGTCTTCTGGATCGGCATTATTATGGGTCTGGTGCTATTGCAGCCGAACTTCAGCACGGGCGCGATGATCTTCGCGTTGAGTCTGCTTCTTCTGTTTATCGGTCGCGCGAGACTCCGCCACATCGGACTGACACTCGCGGTTCTCCTGCCCGTCTTGGCCGTCTATATGTTGAGTGCGCAGTATCGCATGCAGCGTATCCTCGGATTCCTCGGTTTGGGAGATCAGTCCGCCGAAGGCGGACGGATGAACTATCAGGTGTATCAGGGGATCATCGGATTCGGCAACGGAGGATTGGTTGGAGTTGGACCCGGCGAG
>JBHHZW010000098.1:0-7662 GCA_046758305.1 Bacteroidota bacterium
GACTGCCCCTCCTTTGCAGCCCCTTCGCTCACTGATGAAAGCTTGTCGCTGATTTGCGCGAAGCTCAAACCGACGGGAATCCCCAGATCCATGATGAGGAGCAAGAGTGCGAACAAGGAGATTACCCGGTAATGCCTAGAGGTCACCATAGGTTCAGCCGGGAGAGTTGATCTCGTTTCAGTGAATTGGTGTCTGGGTCGGCGCCTTACGGGTCGTGTTCAGCCCTGAAGGGGTGGACGAAGCCCCCACCCGCGAAGCCCCGTGAAACGGGGAGAAGCGGTCACTTCGTGAGAAGCGGCCCCGAAGGCCGAAGGCCACTTCGTGGGGACTTCGTCCTTCGGCCTTCGGGGCTTCGCCATCTTAAGGACGCTGGTCATCAAATTCAATGATGAAATTGCGACCGTCCATCGTTCTCATTCGAAGCTCTCTGACGTTCGGTTCCGCGTTGCTGGCTTGCGCATCGCTCTGTTCGTCTTCACTCGAGTCTCTCACCTCAATTTCACCCGTCTCAGCATCCACGATACCGGTCTTTCCGCCGCTTAAGGGTTGTGTTTCGCCTGTCAGTTGGCTCATGAGGTCAGCGTCGCCGCTTAGCATTATCAGCGTGTCTCCGTCCGCTGGGTTGGACGCAAAAGAGCCGTTCGAGCCTCGAATCGATGCAACGGATGTTGGTGAAGTGAAGGTAAATTGTTCATTCTCTTGGTTTGTCACATCAAATCCCATTTTTCCCCTCGCAACGTCGACGTTCTTGGAGAACGCACCGTCGTCACTTTTCGATGCGAAGATTCTTAGCTCGGATCGCGCTCGTATTCTTAGAACATTGTTGTCAGCGAATTTTACGATGGCGATCGATCTCTTGCCTGTTTTCAGCAGATCACCGTCGCTTAACGGTTGACCAACTTTTGCTCTGTGCCAATCCTTATCCTCCGGCTTGTGGACTACTTCTTTAACTACTTTCGTCACAAGGGCGACCGTTGGTGCAAGTGCCAGCAAGAACTGCGTGCCGGCAAACATGATAGTTGCCAGGCTCAACACTGTAACGATGTGATTCGAGCGAATCCTGTTGTTGCTATTCATGATCATTCACTTCCCAATGTTGTTGTTCTCTTGGCAAGAGCTCCTGGACGCCTTACTCGAAGCGCACGTTGATAACCTTATCTGGATTAGCTTTTAAATAGTTCAAGATATTCAAGAGTTCCTCGTAGCTCACGCGTGTTCCATCCGCGAAGACGAACTCTCCAGTCAATGTGACAACGCCGCTCAGAAGCTGACTCGCAAAATCCCCTAGACCCAGCTGCTGTGTGAGGAGACGAAGCTCGTTCACGACTGCGGTGATGAGTGCGCTGTTCGGGTCCAGTATGGAGAACCGACCGATGTCGGTAGGGATTTCCAACTCTTCGCCGACTCCCGGGACAACACCTCTGACTCGCCATACGATTCTCATGCCAGGAAGAATCTGGCGCTGGAGCGTCAGGTCACGGAGGTTCACGCTGGTAGCAATTCCAACGGATTCGTTGAAGATCGGAGGCTGATTGCTATCCAACGCGACTTCAGGGGTTTGACCCTGCTCTTGGACGTTCACTTCGAGGAGGTACGACTCGAATCCAGCATCGCCCGTCCACGTAAAAACCGTGTTCTCTTCCCCCTGCTGGCTGCCATCAGCAGGACCTGTGCGAAGGATTTGTACCGGGTTCGTGATTTCTTCAACATGCTCGCCCCTCCCGCATTCGGTTTGCGTTGCTTCGTCGATCACAATGAAGATGAACCGGATACTTCCAGCAGGTCTTCCGATCCTACGCACGTCGTCCAGAATCTCACTGTCGCCCTCGCCTTCGACGCTGATCCCACCGGGGAAGTCGCCAAAATCGGTGTTCAGAATAGTTCTTCCAGGAGGGTCCACTTTGAAGGGGGCTGTCGTAAACGTTCCCGCTGGCCGGAAATCGCCGTAAGTGGGAAGCTTCACATCGATGTTTCCCTTGATTCTTACCTGCCTTGGAACATCGGTGCCTATAAAAAGAGTCGCGTAGACAGTGGTGTTTCGTATCTCATCGGCCACAATCAAGTCACCGAGGTTCACCGCCCGTAAGGGCACCACTTGCAAGTTCACCGCGCACTGTGCATGGGTGATCTGCCACGGAATCAAAACCAGCCCAGTGAGCGCTACTGTAATCAAGATTTTCTCCATGCGGAAAAGATTCATGGCAGGTACCCCCTTCAAAAGCTGTTCTGTGTTGGTTGCTTGGGTTTTCGAATCCGGGGGAGGGTAACGCTACTGCATTAGTTAGTACGGCGAGTATAACGAATTGCGAAAATAAATGCAAGCCGATACTTCACGTGCGCACCATGCGAAGGCTGAGCGAAATAGCCCAAAAACACCCAATGCAATGCGTTTCTCTCATCAGGTATGCACGAAGCTCTCCAAAAACCTCTGACCTAGCTTACAAGTCGGGAAATGGTCTCAGAAGTTCGCAATGTCATTGTAAATTATGAACACCATGAACGCGAGGAGCAGAAAGAATCCCGCCTGCTGCAAAGCAAGTTTCACTCGGTGGGGAATCTCTCGACGGAAGACAGCCTCGTAGAGAAGAAACGTCAGGTGTCCGCCGTCCAGCGCGGGAAACGGAAGGATGTTGAGGATTGCCAGGCTCATGCTGAGCAGTGCCATGAAACCGAGGAAGCTTCCGATGCCGAATTCTGCTGTCTGCGTAGCGATCTGGGCAATTTTGATGGGACCACCAATGGACTCACTCAGAGGAACTTTTCCTGTCATAACTTGCCAGATCGCTTTCAAGAAGAGCTGACTGGCTGCCGCGATGTCCTTGGCGCCTTCGGGCAACGCTTCCAGGAGGTTGTATCTCATGTGCGTGACGGGGCCGGTGTACTCGCTTCCGATCGTGATCCCGATGCGTCCGTCTTCACCGGGAGTTGTCACCCCGCTGAGAATCTCACCCTCCCGCTGCCATTCTATCTTCAACTCTTTACCGACACTGGCTTGAATGATCTGAACGACTCTCGAATGGGTAAACACAAGCGTGTCGTTCAATGCCACGATGGCGTCCCCGCGCTGGAGCCCGAGAGCTTCAGCCGACCGACCAGGCTCTACCGTGTGCACCACCGAGGCCAGGTACTTGGGCGCGATGCCGAATCCTTCCATCGATGGCTCGGGGATGGATGATCGCTCTATAGAAAGCGTTTCGAGGTTGCCGTTCCTCTCGAGCTGGACCGTAACATCCGACCCAAGGTTTTCAACGTAAGCGAAGCTCAAAACTTCTTGCCAATACGTAACGGGTTTATGATTGATGGTGGTGATCCTGTCCCCGGGCCGGATGGTCGCTCTATCCGCAACGCTTCCCTCCATAACAAAACCGACCTCGGTCGTCTGCCACAGGTATTTGCCGTAGGCAAAATTGATTCCCCAGAAGATCAGGATCGCCAGGAGGATGTTCATGACGACGCCCGCCGAGATGACAAACATGCGCGCCCACATCGGCTTCGCGCGAAATTCCCACGGCTGTGCTTCCGATTTCAAGAACTCGGTGTCGAAGCTCTCATCGATCATTCCAGCGATTTTTACATACCCGCCGATCGGGATCAACGACACGCAGTAGTCGGTATCTCCGACTCTCTTGCCGAATACGCGAGGTGGAAATCCAATCGAGAAACGATCGACGCGCATACCAGTCAGCTTTGCTGCGGCAAAATGTCCAAACTCGTGGATGAACACGAGGATGCCGATGGTGATTACAAAGTAAAAAACTGTCGTCAGGATGTTCAGTGTTTGTTCCATGATCCGTTACAACAAGTGCTCCATTGAAAAACGGACGAGATCCCGCGTTCTTCGGTCGGCTTCAATGACATCCTCAAGGTCCGGGTTCGGAATCACCTGATGCTGGTCGAGCGCATCTGCAATCAATCGAGGGATGTCGATAAATCGAATTCTGCCGTTCAAGAAAGTCTGTACTGCCACTTCATTGGCCGCGTTGAGGGCCGCCGGTGCCGTACCCCCCATCCGGATACTCCGATAGGCCAGGTCTAGGCATTGAAACTTGTCCCGATCAGGCTCCAAGAAGGTCATCTCACGCAACCTCGCGAAGTCAAGACGCTCGTACGTCGACGGCTTGCGGTCCGGATACGTGAGCGCATACTGGATCGGAATCTTCATGTCCGGAACCCCGAGCTGTGCTTTGATCGAGCCGTCCACAAATTCCACCATGGAGTGAATTATCGATTGAGGGTGGATGACGACGTCGATCTTTTCAGGCGGGAGGTCGAAGAGCCAGTGTGCCTCAATGACCTCAAGACCTTTGTTCATTAAGGTCGCCGAATCGATCGTGATTTTGTTTCCCATTTTCCAGTTCGGATGTTTCAGCGCCTGCTCGACGGTGACGTGCTCCAGCTCTTCCTTCGGTGTATTGAGGAACGGTCCGCCGGAGGCTGTCAGGATCAGTCGGGCGACGTTCGCCATGTTCTCCCCTACGAGACACTGCAGGACGGCAGAATGTTCGCTGTCGATGGGAATCAGTCGGACGCCGTGCTTCTTCAGCAGCCGGTTAATCACCGTACCGGCGACCACCATGGTCTCTTTATTGGCGAGTGCGACTGTCTTGCCGCTCTTGATTGCCTCAATCGTGGGCTTTAAACCCACGAACCCCACAAGCGAACTGATGACCATATCCACGTCATCTCGACGGACGATCTCTTGAAGTCCCTCCTCACCCGATAGCACCTCAGTTGTTCCGTTCATCAATTTCCGAAGAACAGAGGCTGAACAATCTCCTAGAATGACGACGCCTTTTGGCTGATATCGGTCAATCTGCTGCCGCAGGAGGTCGATGTTCTTATGGGCCGTAAGGTAGGTGACGCAGAACAGGTCAGGGAGCTGTGAGATGACCTCAAGGCTATTTGTACCGATGGAGCCGGTCGACCCAAGTATGGCGATTTTTTTCATCGTTGTTTATGTCGCCGCTGTACAGAAGTCCTGCTCGCTACTCACTCGCTGCGCTTTGTCATGAAGCTCGCGACCGCCGCCTCAATGTGCAACCCGGGGGTCAAGTCTACCACGATGGTGACGAGGTGAATCTTCCATGTGTGCGATCCAACGCTTCGTGTGCAAGAAACTTCAACAATGTAAAAAATACGGTGTTCGAAGTCAAGGTAAACGCGGAGGCCAGTCAGAAGTACTCAAGGGTGCTTGGTGTTTTTTCTTCAGCAGTGCTGTTCCTCTGGCTTGAGGTAGAGTTTAGGAAGCTTTCCTTGGAGAGGGTGGGATTTCGTTCGTGGAAACTCCACCAACGTACGGAAAACCACAAACGAGAGGAAAGAGATCGGCTTGTGCGAAGTCTCCGCCTCTATCGCGGCAGTGCCCATCCATCAGGAGTCGTCAAGAGGCTCATCTTTCCGGTTCATAAAGCTTCTTCGCAACTCCTACTAACAAACTACGTGGCCACAATCGTTCGCTGAACATCATGAGCTTATTTCCAATCCCGGGAACGCACAGCGTCGCTCCGCGCTCGAATGCACGAAGAGCTTGCCTCACGACCGACCTCGCTGACATCGAGAACGCGTGCTTTCTAGTTTTGTTCACGTCATGAAATTCGGTTTCGGTCTGACCGGGACAGAGGGTCATCACATGAACGTTGTATTGTGTGACCTCTCGGGCGATTGCTTCGGTGAACGTGATGACGAACGCCTTCGTCGCGGCATATGTTGCCATGAATGGGAGAGGCTGAAAACCTGCAGTCGACGCAACGTTAATGACTCCGCCGTCTTGGCGCTGAATCATCGAACGCAGGAACAGGTGCGTGAGCTTCACGAGCGCAAGAACATTAAGACGAACGACGTCTGTCTCGTGTTTTATGGACAGATCGGTGAATCGCGAGTTCCCACCGATCCCGGCGTTGTTCACAAGGATGCTAATGGGAAGTCCGTGTCTTGCACATCTCTGGAATAGTCTTTCTGGTGCCTGCTCCCGGAGGAGGTCCATCTGAATAGAATCCGCTCGGATGCCGTACCGGCCAGAAAGCTCGGAGCAGAGTGCATTCAGTCGATCCCGGCGTCGCGCGACGAGAACAAGATTCGACCCTCGAGCGGCAAGCTGACGCGCAAACTCTTCTCCAATCCCGCTCGAAGCGCCGGTGATGAGTATGGTTCGATGTTTAAGTGTTGGGTTCAACGATCTCGCCTCAAATTTTGCTGCTCCAGGCGCTCATTCCGGTGAAGTATTGAACCGTTTCATGCAGTGCGGTGCGTTGTTTCCATCCGTGTCGGCACTGTAGCTTGTACCATTTCATTCTGTGATCGGCCTGATCTGGGCGATCTGAAAGCCCCACATGACTCTCAAGTCAGTGGTGACGATAATCTTAACATCAACCAGCGTAATGCGATATCTGGAAAAAACCAAAGCTGAGGCAGAACACGACAGAGGTCGCGATGAACATCTTGTGGAACGTGGTGAGTGACATGGCGACATTCGGTATATGCGGCGCATTGAGGACTTGGCTGATGATACTTCAAAAACGAACAAAAAGCAAAGGGGTTTTCTGCAGAGGATTTCTGCTAGCGAGGAAGCATCATACGGACTGACACCAGGATGGTTTGGAAAATCCGGTTTTTTCCCTATATTGAGTGTGCTTTTGCCGCACTTTGTGAGACTTCGTGGCACAGTGGGACCTGGTTCAAGCACGTAGGGTGCGGAACTTTTCTCGAACTTTGAACTTTCAATAGTCAGAGAACATGATCGTCCAGTTGCGGACACATATTGTCCTCATCGCTCTTACCACTTCGGTTTCGATTGCCTCCACGTTTGGCCAAGGTGACGACACCAAAATCCGGCTCGCACAAGCCTATGAGCGGGCGGGTGACCATGAGCGCGCTGTACAGATCTACGAAGAACTGTTTGCGAAGGACTCTTCTAACTACGTTCTCTTCGACGGGCTGCGACGTGGATATCTGAATCTCAAGCGATACGATGATGCAATTAAGCTCATCGAGCATCGTCTTGCTCGTCACGGAAGAGACATTCACGTTACCGCTATGCTTGGCGAGGCACACTACAGAGCTGGAGATGAACAGCAAGCGTTCGCAACGTGGGATGGTGCACTCGCAATCGACGCAAAAAACCCTCAAGCGTATCGGTTCATCGCTAACTACATGAGGCAAAACAGGCTCTTCGAGCACGCCATCAATGTATACGTCCGTGGACGCAAGAACTCTGGGGATTCCTCCCTCTTCATCAACGAGCTCGCGACGCTCTATGCAATCACGATGAACTATAAGCAGGCGACGCGTGAATACCTTGGTATGCTCTACGAGAATCCCACTCAGCTCAACTCTGTCGAGTCGCGCATCTCGACGTACACCGGGAAACCGGAGGGACTCGCAGTTGCGATTACGGTTGTGCAGAACGAGCTCAAATCGAAGCGTGATGTGCTCTGGCTCTGGCATCTGCTTGCCTGGCTCCATCTGGAGGGCAAGCAGTTCGACCAGGCGTATGCCGTTTATCGAACCATCGATAAATTGAGCAATGCAAGGGGCAAAGAATTGTTCAGTTTTGCAGATCGGGCATTCCGCGAGAAGGCCTACCTCATAAGCTATCGCGCCTTCCAGGAGGTTCTTGAGACGTATCCCGGCTTTGAACGGCGTCTGTATGCGCAGTATGGCCTG
>JBHHZW010000099.1:0-7562 GCA_046758305.1 Bacteroidota bacterium
TTGGCTACCGGTCGAAAGAGGAGATGCTCAACATCGACATCGCCCGAGATCTGTACGTCAACCCAGGGGATCGAAGAATTTTCCAGGAGAGGATGGACCGTGATGGCTACGTACTCAACTATATGCATGAACTGAAGAAGCGGAATGGTGAGCCGATCGTGGTGTTGGAGACGAGCACAGCGGTGCGTGACGAGACAGGACGGGTAGTCGGGTATCGCGGCATCCTGCGCGATATCACGGACCAGAAGAGACTGGAGAAGTCGATCCGCGAATCCGAGGAGCGGTACCGGAGTCTCTTCGAACTTGCGAGCGATGCGATTCTGCTCGAGGATCTCGACGGAAAAATTATCGATGTGAATCAGAAGGCGTGTCAACTCCTTGGCTATTCCAAACAAGAGTTCTGCAGGCTGAACGTTCGGGATATCGTACCGAAGGACATCGAGGAGAAGCTGCCGGAATATGTCAAGTCGCTGCGAGAACAAAAGTCGCTCTTGTTCGAGGCACAGAATCGACATAGGGAAGGGCATTGGATTGACGTGGAGATGAGCGTTCGCTTGATCACTCTCGGCGGAGTAGAGGATCTGCTGGTATTCCTCCGTGACATCTCCAAACGAAAAAGCCTGGAAAGGAGTCTTCGAGAATCGGAGACAAAATATCGGACGCTCGTCGAGCAATCGATGGACGCAATCTCGATTGTCCAGGATGGCAAGCAGCTGTTCGTGAATCCTTCCTTTCTGTCGATGTTTGGGTATCAGAGGAGGGAGGAGGTAATCGGTCAGGACATCCGGCGCAACGTTGCGCAGGAAGATCAAGAACGGATCGCCGAACTGAGCGTACAACGACAGGCTGGTCAAGAGGCTCCCAGCCGGTATGAATACACCGGGATTCAGAACGACGGCTCGCCAATCGACGTCGAGGTCCTCGTCACCCAAATTGAGTATGAGGGAAAGATCGCAGCCCTCTCCTTTTACCGAGACATTACGGAACGGAAGAGGTTTGAACGTGAGCTGCTCCAACGAGCGCAAGAGCTTGAAGCCCTTGATGAGGTTAACTCAGCACTCAACGAATCGATTGAGCTCGAAGAAATCCTTTCGAACGCCCTCGAACGAATCATCTCGTCTCAGCGATATCAACTCGGAGGGATCTTTGTCACGCAGGGAGACGGTCATACACTGCGTCTCTTTGCTGCGAGCGGCTACTCCACGAGAATAACGGAGACGTTCAGCACACTGAACCTTCTGGAAGGGATCAGTGGTCTCGTGGGAAAGACAAACCACCTCGTCGCCTTCGATCTGGACGATTATCCGTCATACCTTCCGTACAGAACCCTCTTTGAATCGGAAAAGATCTTCTCCAACGCCTTTGTCCCTCTTCTGTCAAAGGGAAACATCGTTGGTGTCCTTCACGTTGGCCGCAAAAGGTTCCCGATCAAATCGGACAGCGATGTGCGCTTTCTCAACGCGGTCGCAAACCAACTCGGGGTTGCGATTGAAAACGTGCAACTCTATCAAAAGATCAAGCAATCGGAAGAGCGATACCGCTCCGTCCTCGAATCGATCTCCGACGTCGTGTATAAAGCTTCTTCCGCTGGTGAAACACTCTTCATAAGCCCGAACGTGGAACGACTAGTTGGCTATCGACCGACTGAGTTCTATCAACGCAAGGGACTCTGGTTGAGTCTCATCCATCCGGAGGATCGCCGTTCGGTCGAGGATCTGATCCGGCAATCGGCGGTGGATTCACAACATCGCTCTATGGAGTATCGTGTCTTCCCTCGAGGAAAGGCAGAATACATTTGGATTCGCGATTCGATGACTGCGACCACCGATGGGGAAGGAAACGTAGTCGAGCTATACGGGGTCATCAGCACCATTACTGAGCGGAAAAAACTTGAGCGAGAGATTCGCGAGTCCGAGCAGATGTTACGGAAAGTCATCGATTCGATGGGCGATGGACTTGTCGTCACCGATCTCCGGGGTATTGTGAGGGAAGTGAATCAGGAATTCCAGCGGATGACGGGTTACAGGCGGAGGGAGGCGCTGGGACAGGAATTTCCCTATAAATGGGTTCATGAAGACGAACTGCCACGGCTGGTCGAGTGGGTGGATGCGCTGCGGGAAAAGGGGTACCTTCGCGATTTTGACCTGACGATGTTGAACAAAAAGGGAGAAGTGATTTTCACGAGTTTGAATACGACGCTCCTCCGCAATGAGGTCGGCAATCCGATCGCGATGCTTAGCATAGCACGCAACATCACCGAACGCAAACGGTTGACCGAGGAGCTCCGTCATCGAACCCGACAAATGGAACTGCTCAATCGCATTATCAGCACGGCGAATCAGTCGATGAATTTTGAGGAGATATTTGCGACCATCGTCAAAGAGGTCCGTGAGCTTGTTCCGTTCGACGAGCTCAATGTGGCTCTCATCCAGCCCGCGCAGAAGACTCTGGAATTGTATGCTATCCAGACCCATATTGACAGTGAGACGTCAAGAAAGGGAGCTCTAATCCCACTGAGTCAGACGATCTCCAGACTCGCAATTAAGAAAGGGAAGGCCATCGTTGTTCCCAATCTCCGTCGGTACCCGAAATCTGCGTCCTATCTGGAGGGATTTCACTCGCAGATTTCGATCCCATTCTATTCGAAAGGAGAAATCCTCGGAACGCTCAACGTCGCGAGCACGAAAACGGGAGCCTTCTCTGGAAAAGAGGTCCAAATCCTGCAGCCAATTGCCGACGAGATCGGTAGTATCGTAGATCGCATCCGCCTGTTCCAGAAGGTCAGTGATGACGCTACCTACATTCACAACTTGCTCGATTCGATGGACAACGTCGTGTATACCGTGGATCGTGAATCGAGAATTCGGGAAGTCAACAAAGCGTGGAAGGAATTGGCGATTCGGAGCGGTATGCCAGAACTTGCAGACGAGCAATCCGTCCAGGGAAAGCACATCCTTGAAACCGTCCGGGATGAGGCTCTGAGGGAATCGTACCAAGCCATCATTCATGACGTTCTGACCGGCAACACTTCGTATTACTCGCAAGAGTTTGCTCAAAAAGGTCCCGGGGAGGAGCGCGTGTACCAGATGCGCGTGAATCCCATGCTCATCAACGACCGCATTACGGGTCTTGTGTTCACGAACACTGATATCACGGAGGTCAAGAAGACCGAAGCTGCGCTCAGACGGCGGAATGAAGAATTGCTCGCCCTGAACGAGATTGCGACGCTCGTGAGCACGTCGCTCCACCTCAGCCAAATCCTTGAGTCTGTCGTCCCGAAAATCCGGCAACTCCTTGACGCGGACGCCGTTGCGATCTATCTTGCCGAGAAAGACACCGGCGATATCCAGCTAGTCGAGCAAGTTGGGTTGGACGACAAAGCTGTACAGAAGATTCGACACCTCGATGTGAAGGAAAGTGCAACGGGATTCGCGATCGAAAGAGGAGAACCACTGTTCGTGAGCGAAGGCTTGGCGAACGAGAGAGGATCGACGTCGGCAAGTCTTGATCTATCCGTGAATCAACGAATGCGTTCCTTCACTGCCATTCCGTTGCGCTCGAAGGAAAAGATTCTCGGAGCTGTTGACGTGTTTTATTCGAAACCGAAGGAATTCTCCAGGCAGGATCAACAGATCCTGCTCTTGCTCGCAACCCAATTGGGCTCTGCAGTCGAGAACGCACTCCTCTACGAACAGATCAGCGACCAACTGAAGCGGCTGACTGTTCTGTATGATCTGAGCCAGCGGTTGACCTCAACCCTCGACGTTGATGAGACTTACCGTCTCGTGTATGAAGCAGTCGAATCGATAGTCCCTCTCGACTCCTTCGCCATCGAACTCTACGACGATCGCGCTCAGTCCACCAGACCAGTGTTTTGCATCGACCTTGTCGATGGGCGAAAGATGCCCGTTCAGAGGCTCTCCGCTACAGGTGAGCAGAGAGAACGATCTGCCTCGTGCGAGGTTGCCAAGACGAAACGATCGATCCTCGAAACCGCTCGGCCTGCCACCTCAGATCATGCAGTCACAGAGGTCAACATTGGCCGTCCACGAGGCTCACGGATGTACGTGCCGATGCTTTCGAAGGACAAGATTATCGGGATCATGTTTGTGCAGAACTACTCTGCAAGTACATACACAGAAACGCATCTTCGTTTGCTTGAAAGCTTAGCGAGCCTGACGGCAATCGCGTTGGAAAAAGCAAACCTTTACCAGGAAACGGTGCGGGAATCTTCAGAGATTGAAGAACGAAACAAGGAATTGGACGACTTTACCTATGTGGTCAGCCACGACCTGAAAGAGCCGCTGGTCACCATCGAAGGATACAGTAAGATTCTCCTGAAGGATTTTGAGCACCTCTTTCCCGCAGAGGGGAGGGACTATCTGCGAACGATTGTCGATTCCAGTAGCCAAATGAAGAATCTCATCGACGAACTGCTTATGCTCTCACGGCTCGGTCGCATCACCGAGACCTACCAGCCTGTATCCATCTATGACATTATCGACGACATTCGGTCAGAGCTTGAATTCAACATCATGGAGAAGAACGCGGAATTGACTGTGCAGGAGGGAATCCCTCCGGTTCTCTGCAATAAGACGCAGATGACCCTTGTGTTTCGGAACCTCATCGCGAATGGTCTGAAATTTAACGAACAGCCAGTCCCAAAAATTCACCTCGGATACGCCGCCGATGAGGAGTATCACCATTTTTCTGTCCAGGACAATGGCATCGGGATTGAGAAGCAATATTTTGACGAGATTTTTGCTATATTTCACCAGCTTCATCCAAGTCAGGATTACGCAGGGACGGGAGCAGGACTTACGATCGTGAAGAAAGTGATCGAAATGCATCGAGGGAAGATCTGGGTGGAATCAAAAGTCGGCCAAGGTTCCACGTTCCATTTCACGTTGCCACAAAAGGCGGACGGAGGGAAATGAATCCACTGAAAGGGAAGAAGCTCGATATTCTATTGATCGAAGATAATCTCGATCATGTCAAGATCATCCAGCGCGCTCTGGACCGGAGCACTGTCATGAATCGACTCCTGATCGCCCACGACGGGCAATCTGCGCTCGATAGGTTGTTTCCGGTAAATAGACCGGGCAGTTATCCGCTTGAGTATCCTGACATCATTTTCCTTGACCTGAATCTTCCGAAGGTCGACGGCCGAGAAGTCCTCCGAAAGATTAAAGGTGATGAACGTCTGAAGACTATTCCGGTGATCGTCATCAGCAGTTCTCAGCGTGACGATGATGTGAAGAGGGCGTATGAACTCGGGGCGAATACTTACATCAGCAAATCTCTGATGTTTGAGGAGTCTACTAAGGCAATTGACCTTATCAAAGCCTATTGGTCGAACGTCGCAGAACTTCCCCCGAAGTAGATGAAAGAGAGTCCCATGAAAAATAGCAGAGTACAGGTCCTCCTCATTGAGGATAACGCCCACTTTGCCAGGCTTGTCGACCTCTACTTGCAGAAGTCCGAGATCAGCCATTTTGATGTCATCTGGAAGAAGAATGGAGCAGAGGCGCTCCGCGAGGCCGAGACCAATCAGGATGCCATCGACATCATCTTGATGGACTTTTTCCTCCCGGGCCAGAACGGGCTTGAGATCACAAAGGCGCTGCTCGAGGGGAACATTCGAATCCCCGTGATCTTCCTTACGGTGAACAAGGAATTCAAGCTTGCGGTGGAAGCGATGAAATTAGGAGTCGAAGATTACCTCGTCAAAGAGGAGATCGCAACTCCCGTTCTCCCAAAGACGATCTTGGGAGTTCTAGAGAAGGTCGAGCTGCGAAGGAAACTTGCAGCACTCGAGATCAGTCAAAATCGGCTCGATGCGATCCAGGAGATGGTGTTCGAAATCAGCAGAAAATTAGACGAACCGCTCGCGGCGATGGGGCAGAATGTGGATAAGATGCTGCAGCGTCATAACGAGGAAACTCTCAAGAATTATCTGAAAATCATCAAGGATAACCTGGACCGAATCAATTCCAAAATCACTAAGCTCAAGGAACTCAAAGAAGACAAGACTGTTCCCTATATCCAAGATATTCGGATGATTGATCTCTCGTAGCGCGGTTGTCCCCCGGGGCATGTGATGAGAAAGGTCGATGGCTGAACAGGCACATCAGAGAGCGAATTCCTTAGAAGGTTCCTCCCATGCTCGCCTCCCGCTCTACGGTTTCGTCGGGATCGCGATCATCGTAGTGGCTGAAATTTTTCTCTTCAGCGGAGTGTCGTTCGTCCAGACATACTTCACACCGATCGTCTGGACCGGATACATCCTTCTCATCGACGCGGTAAACATCAAGGTTCATGGTGATTCCCTCCTCCGGTCACGGCCCAGGGAATTCGCCCTGATGCTACCCTGGTCGGTGCTCTGCTGGTTGATCTTTGAAGCGTACAATGTCTACCTGCAAAACTGGACATACGTCGGCCTGCCAGAGAATATCGCGTACCGCTGGATCGGATACGTGTGGGCCTTTGCGACCATATTCCCGGCCATCCTTGAAACCTACGAATTGTGTCGACCTTGGTACGGAACCGTTCGGATTCGACCTTACGTGCCCTCGAATCGACTGCTCTTCGGTATTCTTCTTGCTGGCGTGGCTTGTTTAATCCTACCCCTCCTCGTGGATCAACCTGTCGCCTCACAACTGTTCGCGCTCGTCTGGATAGGGTTTGCTTTCTTGCTCGAGCCAATCAATTACTGGATGGGCGGCCGTTCCATCTTTCACGAGCTTCGCGAGGGCCGCGCGACCACTCTGTTGGGTCTGTTCACCTCTGGGATGGTCTGCGGTGTGCTCTGGGAGTTCTGGAATTATTGGGCTGGCTCGAAATGGCTGTACTCGGTGCCCGTGATGTTTTCGGGTCCGAAAATTTTTGAGATGCCGATCCTGGGTTATCTCGGATTCCCAGCATTCGCGGTCGAAGTCTATTCCCTACAGAATTTCATAACGACCATTTTCTTTCGAAAACAACCTGTCCCATCATCTTCGTGAATTCATATGAAGTTTACGATCGCACTGGCGCAGATCGACCCTGTCTTGGGCGACGTACAGCGCAATCTCAAGAAACACCTTGATTTCGTGAAGAGAGCGGTTCGCAAGGGGGCGGATCTCATTCTCTTTCCGGAATTAAGCCTGACGGGTTACACGCTTCGCGATATCAATCTCGACGTCGCCGTCAACCCGCGACGTTCTGCCACGTTGCAAAAACTCGCCTCAGAGAGTGGAAATATCTCCATAGTCGCCGGAGGAGTGGAGGAGTCAGAGAACTTCGGTCTTCATAATGCCGCGTTCTTCTTCGAAGACGGGAAATTGGTAGCAGTCCACAGAAAGATTTACCCCCCGACATATGGCATGTTCGAAGAAATGCGGTACTTCAGCGCCGGTCGTTCTGTTCAGGCCCTCGACTCCAGACTCGGTCGGTTGGGGATCCTGATTTGTGAGGACCTCTGGCATATATCACTTCCCTACTTGCTGGTTCAGGATGGAGCACAAGTTATCCTTGGTCTGTCCGCGAGCCCTACACGATTAACAGGATCACAGGAGAATCCG
>JBHHZW010000100.1:0-7559 GCA_046758305.1 Bacteroidota bacterium
CTATCCCCTCAGTGATCGAACATGCGAAAGCGAATCTGAAAAATCCACCAAAGATCCACACGGAGACCGCCATCCTCCAGAACAAGGGAAACATCAGCATGGTCCGGGATGAGCTGGACACATTTCTCGATCAGGTGCCTGAACTCAAAGAAGAGTTCATCCCCGTTCAGGCCCGCGCGGTGGCAGCCCTCGAAGAGTACGGGACGTGGCTCGAAAAAGAGCTCCTTCCCAAGTCGAAAGGTAAATTCCGTATTGGCGACGACAAGTTCAGGAAAAAACTCCGATACACCCTCGAATCGGATCTCTCTAAGGAGGAGATCCTCAAAAGAGCAGAATCAGGTCTGATCGAGACGCAGAAGGAGATGTATGAAACCGCCCTGCCGCTGTACAAGAAGTACTTCCCGAAAATAATTGATCCCAAGAAGCTCGAGGATAAGAAAGCTGTCATCAAAGCCGTGTTGGATAAGCTGGCAGCAACGCATCCAACCAACGAGACCATCGTGGACCTTGCAAAAGAAAATCTTGAATCGTGTACGGATTTCGTTCGGTCTAACAATTTGGTGAGTGTGCCTGAGGAGCCGATAAAGATCATCGTTATGCCAGAGTTTCGACGCGGCGTTGCCGTTGCCTATTGCGATTCTCCGGGCCCGCTTGAAGAAAAAGGAGAAACGTTCTACGCCATCTCCCCTACTCCCAAGGACTGGACCAAGCGGCGCATGATATCGTTTTTCCGAGAATACAACAATTACATGTTAGAGGACCTCACCGTTCATGAAGCGATGCCGGGCCATTATCTCCAGCTCGCCCATGCGAACAAATTCAAAGCCCCGACAATGGTGAGGGCAGTCTTCAGCAGTGGAAGCTTTGTGGAAGGATGGGCGACGTACGCCGAGCAGCTGATGGTCGAGAACGGCTACGGCGGACCGGAGGTCAAAATGCAGCAGTTGAAAATGAGACTCCGCTTGATCATCAATGCGATCATCGACCAGAAGATCCATACTGCAGGGATGACCGAGAAAGAAGCTAAGAACCTGATGATGAATGAGGGCTTTCAGGAGGAGGGAGAGGCGGCGGGAAAATGGCGGCGAGCGTGCTTGACCTCAACGCAGCTTTCGACTTACTACGTGGGCAACACGGAAGTGAACGACCTTCGGAAAGCCTACGAGGCCAAGATGGGAAGTGCCATCGACAGGAAAGCGATGCACGATCAGATACTCTCCTTTGGCTCCCCTGCGCCGAAGTACGTGACAGAACTCATGGGACTGTAGAATCAGGGAATTGTTGACGATTTTTTCTTTATCGGCACATGAGTCCCTCACCTCGAGTTGAGGATCTCTTTTGAGAACCGGCCTCGGTGAACAGCCCCGCTGAATCATTGGTCTACTCGGGACTTCGTCCACTCTACAGGACATTGGGAGCAGAGATGTATCCCGATCGATGAATTTCGGCCATTGTACGATCTCGTTGATCGCCATCGGATAGACATTCACGATCCAGTCCAGCGCGAGCACTGAAGAATGCACGCTATCTCGAAGCACTGGAAGAACTCGACGGTTAATTTGTGTCCGGTGTCGGCATGGGAACGGACCAGGCGACTGCATTGATCCGCTGTTAGGATGAACGGTCGAAATGCGCGCAGGGCCTCCCGCAGGTTTCTCAGGCCATCCGAATAAACTTGAGGGAGGATCTCTCTTGAGTACCACCAGCCAACGTCAACCTACTGACAGAAATGGAATATAAGAAGGAAGAATCGATGAAAAAGCACCCCTATTTGTTCTTGTTTGCTCTACTTCTTCTTGCGCGAACGGTTGAAGAACCATCACTCCACGCCCAAACATTTCTGAAGGATGCGTTCGCGCAGCGCCGCCAGCGACTGATGGACAAAATGGATGGGGGCATCGCAATCTTCAGAAGTGCCAAGGTTGCAAACCGCAACAACGACGTTGACTACGAATACCGACAGGACAGCGATTTTTACTACCTGACAGGCTTTGAAGAACCAGAATCTGCTTTCCTGCTCATTCCTGATGCCGACAAGAAGTTCGTTATGTTCGTTCGCCCTCGAAATCGTATGAGAGAGACCTGGACGGGCAAACGTTTCGGCGTAAAAGGCGCGATGGACATCTACGGTGCCGATACTGCGTACACGATCAACGAATTTGAAAAAATTTTACGCCGCAGTCTGACGAGAAAAGAAAAACTCTATTACAGCTGGAATGATAAAGATTTCAACGAGAAATTGATCAACATGATGAAACAACACCGAAGTTATGGGCCCGACAAGATTATCAACCCCCTACAATACGTTCACGAGCAGAGACTCATCAAGAGCCCGGAAGAGATGAAACTGATGCGGAGGGCAATCGACATCACGCGTGAAGCTCACACGGAAGCGATGAAGGCGGCTAAGCCGGGGATGTACGAATACGAACTCGAAGCGATCATTGAATATATTTATCGAAAAAACGATTCTCCGAGTCCCGGATTTCCATCGATCGTCGGTTCAGGCCCGAATTCCTGCATCCTCCATTATGAGGTCAATAACCGCCAGACTCAAGATGGCGACATTATCGTCATCGACATCGGAGCCGAATATGGCTATTACTCGGCCGATGTAACGCGGACGATTCCCGTGAGCGGAAAATTCAGCAGAGAACAGCGAGACATTTACGAAATCGTTCTGCGAGCGCAGCAGGAGGCAATTGATATGGCGGCGCCCGGCAAAGGAATCAGAGAGATTCAAAATCGCGCTGTTGAGGTGGTCAAAGACGGCTTGTATCGACTTGACCTCATAACCGAGAAAAACAGCAGCTGGCAGTATCGGATCTGGTTGATGCACGCAATAAGTCATTGGCTTGGTTTAGACGTTCAAGACGTTGGTAGCTCCCGAGGGAAAGATGAACGAGGCCGCATTCTCGAGCCGGGGATGGTTTTTGCGGTTGAACCGGGAATTTACGTACCAGAAAACGTACTCGACGATCTTTCCGAACTGTTCGAACACACCGGTTTGCCTGCAACCGAGGAAGAAATTGCTGAATTCGTCGAGAACGTGAAGCCGGTTGCCGAAAAATACAGAAACATCGGCGTCAGAATTGAAGATGACGTGCTGATCACCGAGGAAGGACATGAGCTGCTTTCCTCGAAGGCTCCGAGAACGATTGAAGAAATTGAAAGAGTGATGAGAGAAAAAAGTCACCTCAATTTCTAAGTGTCTTGCTCGGAGCAAAATTTTCGATGAGTGAGCGTTCATGGAATCTCCCGTCTGTTGATAAAAAACTGAAGTCGATAAAGCGAAAGAGGAAAACTTCGCTGCCATGGGCTCTGGACGTGACTGTGACAATATTAAGAGATGGGAAATGAATCTCTGTAATCATGGAAACGGAGTGTTTAAGTATGTCAGCCGAACGTGTTGAACCTGGTCCTGGCCAGGAGTCGGTGTGGGATTATCCACGGCCCCAGCGAGTTGAAGATTGCAGCAAGCGCATCGAGGTCGTCTCTAACGGCGTGGTCATCACCGACAGCGTTCGTACCAAATGATTGTTGGAAGCCGGTCGTCCACCAGTTTACTACATTCCGCCTGAAGTCGTACGAATGGAACATCTGAGCCAAAGGGCCCGATCCACCCTCTGTGAATTCAAGGGAATCGCTCGCTACTACAATGCTACCGTGGGCGATAAGACCGTCCCTTCTGCCGCCTGGTCCTATCCCAACCCGAAACCCGGCTACGAGGCGGTCAGGAATTACCTAGCATTCTACGCTTCGCTCATGGATATTTGTTCTGTGGACGGCGAACGGGTCAGACCCCAGGAAGGAAATTCTTACGGCGGCTGGATCTCGTCCGATGTCATTGGCCCGTTCACAGGAGCACCATGAGAGATTTCGTTTGTATTCGCACTCAATATAATAACAGTCGGAAAGATGAACTTGCAAGCAACTCAAAACCTATTTTTCGCAATCGCATACCACGATTAGATTCTCTCTCAGCTAGCAACCATGGAGTGACTTTCCAAGCAATTCAAGAAAGGAGTGCCACATGGAACAACCGACGTATGAATTCACGGAAGCTCACAATCAAACGCTCCAGATCCTTGGCAGTCGGATGAAATGGGTGGGGATCCTTTTCATTGTAATCGGTGCCGTCTACGGTCTGGTAGGTGTCCTCGGCTTGGCAGAAGGTGCACCGGCATTCGTTTTTATGCTTTATGCCGTTATCTTCATCCTGATCGGGATCTGGACGAGAACCGCCGGGAGCTCATTTTCACTCATCGTGGAAACGGCGGGAAGTGACATCCCTCACCTGATGGACGCACTGGAATCCTTGAGGAAGCTTTACAACCTAGCGTTCTGGCTGATGATCGTCGGTCTGGGACTCGCTCTCATTGCGATTCTTCTCCGTGGAGTCATGGCTGGTTCCTGATAAGAGATGCGTCGCGGATCTTTGGGGAAACTGTACTCTCTGCAATATTGGTTGATGATTGTCACGCTGCTTGCTATGGTGCTTGGGCTACTCATGGCGCTTGCTCCTTGGTAACGCTGCACAGCGTAGGTTTATGATGTCCCTTCAAAGACCGTTGTTTGCCAACTCATGCAGAAAATTGGCACCAGGCTGGAGCATCGTTCATGAATGCCAAAACTCTCTGGAAGTGTCCGAAATGTGGAAGGCAGTTCCCAAAGAAGCATCAATGGCATTCCTGTGTATTCTACGCGGTTGAGGAACATTTTGTGGGAAAACCACCATCATTGAACAAGGCGTTTGACTACCTCATTGCCAAGATACGGCAATTCGGACCTATCAGAATCGATGCTGTCAAGTCATCAGTCAACATCGCAGGCAAGTATCACTTTGCAACGGTGTTCGTGCTCAGGAATAGCTTGGATCTGCAATTCATATTTGACAGATATCTCGATCACCGACGCATTTTTCGGACTCAGAAACTTGGACCTGCCAAGCACAGCCACGTTGTAAAGCTCGTTCACAAACAAGATGTTGATGCCGAACTCTTGCGATGGCTAAGGAAGGCCTTTTCTTTACGAAGATGATGTACTGACTTCAAGCTCATTTGCGCAGAGCAACAGGCCTTGAGGATCCGGCTGGTCATTCGCCTCCCTTTCTCCGCTGACAAGCGGGCCAGAGCGGTAAAAGCTTTTCCGTGGTGTCTCGAGCATTTATTTCGTAGGTTCGAAGTGTGTATCCGGAGGACACAGACCTGCCGAATCGACAATGCAATTCTCGGTTCGCGCCGCAATTCCCGGTCGCGCCGCTTGAAGTAGACAGAAATTTGCATTATCTTTAGTACGGTTCCCTGCCACACCAACCCAAAAGGAGTTTCACATGCCTGAAGAAAAAGACCCGAAATCTCAAGCACTGAAAATTGCGATCGACCAGATCGAGAAGCAATACGGGAAGGGCTCGGTCATGAAATTGGGGGAAGGGCCGATCGCCAGAATCGACACGATTTCGACGGGTGCTATTTCTCTCGACGCTGCGCTTGGCGTCGGCGGAATTCCTCGTGGACGAGTCACCGAAATTTTCGGTCCCGAGGCGTCTGGCAAGACGACGCTCTGTCTGCACATCATTTCGGAGGCACAGAAGAACGGTGGAATCGCTGCCTTCATCGACGCCGAGCATGCGCTCGACCTTGGCTACGCAAAGAAGCTTGGCGTCAACACAAACGATCTCCTCCTCTCACAGCCTGAGTTTGGCGAGCAGGCGCTGGAAATCACGGAAACACTCGTCAGGAGTGGAGCACTCGATGTGATCGTCATCGACTCCGTCGCCGCGCTGACTCCGCGGGCCGAGATTGAAGGTGAGATGGGTGAACCTCAGATGGGCATTCAGGCTCGATTGATGTCACAGGCCCTCCGCAAATTGGCAGCAGCAATCAGCAAGAGCAAGACCAGTGTGATCTTTACGAACCAGTTGCGGCTGAAGATCGGGATCATGTTCGGAAATCCTGAGACGACAACCGGCGGAAACGCTCTGAAATTCTACGCCTCGGTGCGGCTCGACATCCGACGCATCGCCGCCCTCAAGGAAGGGAACGATGTCATCGGTAACCGCACGCGCGTCAAAGTGGTGAAGAACAAGGTCGCACCGCCGTTCAAGGACACCGAGTTCGACATACTTTACAATGAAGGCATTTCGAAACTCGGAGATCTCATCGACGTTGCAGTGAACGAAAACATCATCCAGAAGAGTGGTTCATGGTTCTCGTACAAGGATGAGCGCATCGGACAGGGACGCGACGCGGTAAAGAGGTATCTTCAGGAAAACCCGAAACACGCGAAAGAGATCGAACTGAACGTCCGAAAAAAACTTGATCTGGTTTCCAGCGACGGCCAATCTCCAGAGGCCAAGGCTCCAGTCCAACCCACAAAGCAAGAACCGGCGAAGAAGACTGCGAAAAACTGATAGCGAAGTCCCCCCACCCGCGAAGTGGTCACTTTCCCGAAGGCCCCAAAGGAGTCCCTTCGCGACTTCGGAGCGTGACACTTCGTGGCGTCTCGCAGCGGGACGAGACGTTTAGCGCCCCCTCATGTTAATTACGAAGATCGAACGACAGAAAAAGAACGCCCGTCGTGCCTCGATTTACCTCGACGGTAAATTCGCTGTCGGAGTCCACGAAGAAACGCTTACGCGATTCGGTTTACGAAAAGGGGACACGCTGGATGGGAAAACCCTCGAAGACCTGCGGCAGGCGGAGGAGCTTTTCAAGGCGAAGGAAAAAGCCATGAGGCTTCTCTCGTACCGCGCTCGCAGCGAGAAGGAGATCCGTGACCGGCTCAAGAAAGCTTCCTACCGTGCGCCCATCGTCGATGAAGTAGTCGACGCCCTAACGCGGTCAGGCCTGCTCGACGACGCCACGTTTGCACGGATGTACGCGCACGATACGATGGCCCGAAAGCCCTTCGGAAAACAGCTCCTGCGACAGCAACTCCGAGGAAGAGGCGTGGCAAAAGAGATCATCGAAAAATTGATCGCGGAGCTCTACACGCCGCAAACAGAAGAAAGCTTTGCCCTCTCACTCGCAAAGAAACATCTCGTCCGTTCCCTACGGTCTCCACCCGCAAAGAAACTTCAGGACCTGGTGAAGCAGAAGAAACGTCTCGCAGACTATCTCGTGCGTCGGGGTTTTGACTGGGAAACGGTTTCCTCCGTCGTGTCCAAACTTCTCCCCAACCATTCGTAAGACCCCATCATGGAGCACCTGTTCAACAACCGTCATTTCAAGGTGTTCGTCGTGGTCACGGCCATTGCGGTGCCGATTGTTGTCCTCTCGATGTTTACTGAGGTATTCCTTCTTCTCATCTTCTGCATCGTCTTGACGATGATTCTGAAGCCTCCGGTCGATTATTTTGAGAACAAGGGCTTGCCCCGAGTTCTTCCCATCCTGGTCCTCTTTGTCCTCCTCGGCGGAGCGTTGGTCCTCAGCTTCTGGTTCGGATACCCCTTCATGCTGCATCGGCTGTCCCTGTTGACCGATGCGCTGGGAAATCTTTCGTTTGCAGAAAAGGTGAAGGAGCTTCAAGGTTCAGTCGCACAGTATATCCCCTTTCTG
>JBHHZW010000101.1:0-7527 GCA_046758305.1 Bacteroidota bacterium
TTCCGCGCAGCCGAGCAGGCAAATTGGAAGAATCCCCCAAGACGCCCATCGTTGGACGAGTGCGTTCACTGTTTGACTTCTCCAGGCGCAAATGCAAGCGAGAGCCGATCCTTGTACACAGTGACTGGGTATTTCTGTCGTAGTCGGTCTAACCATTGACGCTCCAAACGTTTCGCTTCCCTGTCCCGGTATGCGCTCGCCACCTCTGAAACCGCTTCCTCGTATGTCTTCAATCGTGGTGGCTCTTTCTTATCGAGCCGGATGATCGAGTATCCACCTTGATACGAAATGGGCTCGGAAATGCCCCCGATTCCTAGGTTCACTGTTTTCCTCGTCAGGTCGTTTTCCTGAGCCGGTTGCAGCTCCCATTTGCCCCTTGTTTTTCTCACGGCCGGCCGGAGGTATCTCGCAGTGAGGGAGTCAAACACAGCGGTTCCCTTTCTCAAGGCCGCATACAAGCTGTCTGCAGTCTTCTTCCGTGGAGTGAAGACTTCCGTGAACTCAACGCGCTGGGGGAATTGGAACCGATCCTGATGTCGTTCGAAGTATGCTCGAAGCCTGTCCTCAGTGACTTTCAGTTTCCCCCAGATTTCCGCCTGTTCGACTTCAAAGAGGAGAGTTCCATCCTTAAACTCCTGCATGGTTTTTCGAAACGTCCCGTTTGTGCGCTCAAATCCCTTACCCTTGATGTCCATGAGTGTCATTTCAACAACCCGGTCGAGTGCTTGCTGAAGATTTTTTTCGCGCAGTGGCGTCTCCAGGAATTCCTGGCGCGATGATACCGTGTTCACGAAATCGCTGAGTGAAACCTCGGTCGGACGGAATTCAACCAGCACTCTCTTCTTGTCTTCGCTCGTGAAGGCGGCTGCCCAAGCCGAGTCAGACGGTGTTTTGTTCGTGTCGAGTTTGGAGAGAAAATACGCGAATTGGTCCTCGTGAAACCTGTAACCGTACTCGCCCTTCAACTGATTGAGGTGCTTCTCGTAATCACCCGCGAACCGCTGTTGCTGGAAAATACGACGCAGCTGTGGTTCAAGCTCTTTCTTGGTCGGAAGGGGTTTTTTTTCGGTCACGGTCAGGAGATGGAATCCGAGAGGACTGCGGATGATGCTCGAAATCTCCCCGGCGTGCAGAGAAAAGGCGACGGAATCAAGAACTGGAACCATGCTCCGTCGCGCGATGAAGCCGATATCTCCGCCCTGTGCGGCGCTGCGCCTGTCCTCAGAATGGCGGGTCGCCATTTCTGCGAAATCTTTCCCGTGCGTTTGTATCGAGTCAAGAATCGCAGCCATCTTCTGGTAGGCTGCAAGCGTGTCGGCCGGAGGATTGTTCTGGCGGAGTCGGACGTAGATGTGGCTGACTCGGACCGAACCCGGGTTGGGTTCTCGGTCGATGACCTGAATGGTGTGATACCCAAATCTAGTCCGTATCGGCAGCTGAGTCATCTCGCCCGGGCGCAGACGGTAGCACGCGTCTTCGAAGGGTGCCACCATTGTTCCGCTACTGAAATAATAGAGGTCGCCTCCACGCCCCTTTCCCGTGGCGCTATCAGCGGAAAATGCTCGGGCAAGTTCCACAAAACTCTCTCCTGCCTGGAGCCGCCGGATGATGTCCATCGTCCGCCCGTAGGCTTTGAGCGTGTCCTCAGGGGAGGCGTTCTCTGCGACCGCAATCAGGATGTGGCGAGCACGGATCTCCTCTTTCCGGCGTTCGTACAGCAGGTCGATCGCCGGTTTGGTGATTTCCTGCTCGACGACGTAGCTCGTCGCAAGACTCTGGCGATACTGCTGAAGCTCCTCGACAATCTTCGGATTCTTATCGTATCCCAGCTCGTAGGCCTCCTCAACTTTCAATTGATAGTTGACAAGAAGGTCGAGGAAGCGCTCGCGATCTTCGATCGTTGAGGACATTGCCTTTTCAAAACTGCTGTTGCTTTTCAAGTAGAGTGATTCAAAATCTGCCAGTGAGATCGTTCGAGAACCAACTTGCGCGACCGCGACGTCCTTCAGTTCCGACTCACATGACCTGAACGTGAATGCCGCAACGGCAAAACTTGTCAGCACAAAAAAGGCGACCTGGCGACCCCGCATAGAGTGAATGTCTCCCTATGTTAACCGGACTAGGATGTTGTCTAGGAAAGTGTCTAATTCTAATCAAAACTACGAAGAAAATCAAGGTATTCTCTGTCTGTTGCACGGTCGTGGTCGTTAACTTGAGCTTGCTGAATTCAATTGCGAACGCCAAATTGACGGCTGCACCAATGTAACGCATTTGGGTAGCACGCAGGAACTCTACCGGTGGTCTGTATTCTCCAGATGCCGAGCAGAGAAGTTGCTTGTGCATTGACTTCGGAAGAAACAAATATGATCACTTTGACTCCACATCCATTCCACGTCGATCTGTGCGATCACTCGCATTGGAAGACATCCTGCTGTGGCAACGGACAATCAATCGATTGCATAATGTGAGATTATTCTGTAGCTTTGTGTGTCGGCCTATCACGGCAATCCGATCATCCTTCCTGAACAAAACGATGAATCAACTTCGGATGTTTCGCATTCTCACTTTTCTTCTTACCCTATCTTTTGGACCTCAGGCCTTCGCGGTAGCGCAGCAGCTGTTCTCGGAGTGGACACCTGGTGAAGCACGAAATCGAACCTACGACGTCCTTCACTATCGGATCGAAGTGCAGTTCGATGAGCCAAAGAAGATGGTGATCGGAACGGTGAGCACGACGCTCGTTCCGTTCCTTCCGCAGCTTGATTCTCTGGACTTCGACGCCGAGGGACTCGATGTGCACGGAGTTAGGATCCCAAGTGGCAAGTCATTGCGGTATGCAGTCCTGCCGAAAGTGCTGCGCATCTGGCTTGATAGGACGTACACTTTCCGGGACACGATTACAATCTCAACGGTGTACAGCAGCGTACCAAAGAAGGGATTGTACTTTGTCCAACCAGACAGTGCGTATCCGAACAAGCCGTGGCAAATCTGGACACAGGGAGAAGCGGAGGAGAACCACTTCTGGTTTCCATGCTACGACTTTCCCAACGATCGCGCAACTTCGGAGGTCATCGTGACGGTTCGGGACAACTACACCGTCCTTTCAAACGGGGAGCTTGTTAACGTAAAGCAGAACAAGAAGGACAGAACAAAAACATACCACTGGAAGCAGTCGAAGCCGCACGTGTCATACCTCATCATGCTGGCCGCGGGCGTCTATGAGATCCTTGAGGACCAGTACAACAATATTCCCGTCCTCTCGTACGTGTACCCTCATCAGGTTGAGGACGCGAAACGGATCTTCCAGGAGACCGCAGACATGGTCGAATTTTTTTCCGAGAAGATCGGATACGAGTATCCATGGGAAAAGTATGCTCAGGTCACCATAGCAGACTTCATGTGGGGCGGCATGGAGAACACCTCGGCGACAACGTTGAACGACAAGTCTGCTGTATTTGACAAGCGCGCGGAGCTCGATCGCAGCAGTCGAGGTCTGATCGCCCATGAACTTGCCCATCAGTGGTGGGGTGACTTAATCACGTGTAAGGATTGGCGGCATCTCTGGCTGAATGAAGGCTTTGCCACCTATTTTGAGGCTCTCCATGAGGAATACCGGCTCGGCACGGATGAGTTTGCTTACAACACGTATCAGGATCAGCGTGCCGCGATCAGCTCTGACAAAACCGCCGGGAGGAAACCGATCGTGAGTGTGAATTCATTCAGGGCGAACCTCTTTGCACGGGGAGCAATGGTGCTGCACATGCTTCGCTTTGTACTTGGTGACGAACTGTTCTGGAAAGCTATTCGCCACTACGCTCATCAATACCAATTTCGGAGCGTTGAGACAAACGACTTCAAACTTGCGATCGAGGAATCGACGGGACAAAACCTCTCGTGGTTCTTCGACCAGTGGGTCTACAAGGCGGGATATCCGGAGTTCGAGGTCACCTCTCACTGGGATGAGTCAGCAAAGAGCGTTACGCTGTCAATCAAGCAGGTGCAGAAAACTGACAGCTTGACGAACATCTTTCGGACGCCGTTGGATATTGAGATTGCCACTGCGTCTGGCGCCCGAACGCATCGAGTGCTGATCTCAGAGAAGCAGGAGGAGTTCGCGATCCCAGTTGACTCCGAACCACTTCTCGTCGTTTTCGACAAGGGAAATTGGATTCTCAAAGAAGTTCGGTTTCCGAGATCGCGTGAGGAACTCATCTATCAACTCCGGTCGAGTGGGGATGTAGTCGAACGCTTGACGGCGTTGGAACAGTTGCGATCCGACCCGGATGCGGTGTCCACTGGAGCGTTGTTCCGGGTCTTCCGAGATGTTGCGCTTTCAGACCCCTTCTGGGCCGTCCGGGTGGAGGCGGTGAACGCGATCGCAAGAATGACGATACCAGGAGCTGAGGATGCACTCATTGAGGCGTACAAAGACCAGAAGTCGAAGGTACGGCAAGTAGTGGTGAACAACCTGAGCCGGTTTCCAAGCCAACGGGTGCGGAACCTCCTCCGGAGGGCAATGGACGAAGATCCAAGCTACGTCGTGAACGCTGACGCGTTGAAGGCGTATGCGAAGGTTGACTCAGCAAGCGCTTACGATGTTGCAGTTTCACAGCTTGAGACTCCTTCGTATGGCAATGGTGTTTGTAACGCAGCCCTTTCCGTGCTGGCGTCGCTTGAGGACGAACGGGCTGTTTCGCATCTGATCGAGTACTCCACATACGGTCAGCCGAAGAAGACTCGCGAGGTAGCCCTCGCCGGACTGAGAAGCTTCGTCAAGGAGAAGAAGGCAGCACAGGATTGGACCATCGGACTGGTGGAAGATCAAATGAAGGAGGTCCGACTCGTGGCGATTCGCATGCTGGACAGGATCGGTGGCGACCGGGTGATCGAAACGCTCTTGAACCTGAAGGCACGGGAAACCGATGAGGAGGTTCTTGGGGCAATCGAGGCAGAACTGGATGAATTGAAAGAGCAAAAAAGGCGTTGAGGAGCCGTGAGGTCCTCATAGTGACGCCGTCCCAGTATACCCCCTTGAAGTCTAAGCTGCAGTTTGAACCCATCCTTCGGATCGCCGATGGTCACGTTTGACGAGATACAGCAGGCATCTCGCACTCTTGATGGCGTTGCGCACTGGACGCCGCTTCTGCACTCTTCGACGTTTAACCGTCTCACCGGTAACGAGGTCTGGTTCAAAGCGGAAAATTTTCAGCGGATCGGTGCGTTCAAATTCCGTGGTGCGTACAACAAAATTTCCTCCCTCAATGCGGGCGAGAAGCGACGAGGTGTTGTCGCGCACTCGTCGGGTAATCATGCGCAAGGTGTTGCCTTGGCATCAAAGCTGCTCGGTGTCCGGGCGGTGGTGGTGATGCCGGAAGATTCCGTGTTGAGCAAGGTGGAAGCGACGCGCACCTACGGTGCAGAGGTTGTCTTCTGCGGAAAGGAGTTTGATGACCGTGCACGACTGACGGCGGAGCTGCAGGCCCGGTACGGATATGTGCTGGTCCATCCGTACGACGACCCAAAGATCATTGCTGGGCAGGGCACAGTGGGGTTGGAGATTCTGCAGGAGCTGCCAAACCTCGAGTATCTTCTTGTACCAGTAGGTGGTGGAGGATTGATCGCAGGGAGCTCCATTGCCGCGAAGCAGTTAAAGCCGACCGTCAAGGTGATTGGGGTCGAAACGGAATACGCAAACGATGCGTACCAATCGTTCCGTGCAGGGAAGATCATCCGGATTGACCGGGCCGACACCATCGCGGACGGTATCCGACCGCTTTCGCTCGGTTCACTGAATTTCGAGATCATCCGACAATTCGTCGATGATATCATTACCGTGTCCGACGACGACGTGATCGCGATGATGCGATTCTTCCTCGAACGTACGAAGACACTCGTCGAACCTACGGGGGCAGTTGCCGCAGCGGCACTTTCCAAAAACAAGTTGAGCATATCCGGAAAGACGATGTGTGCAGTCATCTCGGGTGGAAACGTGGACATGAAAGGTTTGAAAGCCTTGCTCTGATCACCGATTCGTTCCTTGACAAACTTAGCGATTTGCCGTATATTAGCCGGACGTTTGAAATGCTCAACAGTCCTCGATTTCATCAGTCCAGACGAGGCCCTGTGCGATCGGAAGCGGGTGGAGGACTTGTTGACTGATTCCAACCCTGTCCAACCTGGTTCGCGTTGTTCCTGTTAAGAAAATACTTCAATTTTATCAAGGTCGAACACACGCTCTTTTCTCTGCCCCTGATCTACAGTGGTGTGTTCCTGGCATCGAAGGCGATTCCTTCCCTGAAGCTACTTGGCCTCGTGTTCGTCGCCGGAGTTGGGGCTCGGATCGTTGCTCTGACACTCAATCGAATCATCGATCGTGAAGTCGACCGTCGGAATCCCCGGACCGTCAACCGTGAGCTGGCGGCTGGACGGATGACGACGGTGGAAGCATTGGTCGTTCTCCTCTTGGGGCTAGCGCTCTATTTTCTCGCTGCGTACGCGATTTCAAGCTTTACCCTTTTACTCTCGCCCATCCCGCTGATCATTTTTGTCGGATATCCGTACATGAAGCGGTTCACACGCTTTGCGCATTTCGGCGTGGGCCTCGGGTTGGCCATGGCTCCGCTCGGAGGCTGGTTTGCGGTCAAGCAATCGTTTGACGACCTGTTGCCCGGAGCGCTTCTCTCGACGTTTACACTGCTGTGGGTGAGCGGTTTCGACATCATCTATGCGATACTTGATGAGGATTTCGACCGGCAGGAGAATCTCCATTCGCTCGTTGCGCACCTTGGCCGGAAGCGTGCGCTCACCGTGTCCGCGTGGATTCATGGGCTGGCGTTCGCAGTTCTCGTGGTTCTCTACTTCTATCATATCAAAGCGTTGGTTTCGGTACCACTCCTTCTGATCTCTGGCTGGCTGCTCTATCTGGAACAGAGGCGAGCTGCCGAAGTCGAGCTGGCGTTCTTCAAGATCAATGCGGCGCTCGGATTCGTCGTGTTCGGGATGGTCTTCGTGGGAGTACTGTGGGCGTGAGAACCGTCGTGGGCATCACCGGCTGTTCCGGCGCGATCTACGCCGTGGAATTTCTGAAACGGTGCCCGCCGGACAAATTCCTCGTCGTCAGCAAGTGGGGAAAAGTCTTGCTGAAAGATGAGCTCCAGATGACCGACAAAGACTTGCACCCGTACGTGAAGCGCCAGTTTTCTGACGAGGATTTGGCTGCACCGCTTGCTTCAGGATCGAATCGGATTGATGCGTGTGTCATTATCCCGTGCTCGACAGGTACGATTGGAAAAATCGCTTCGGGCATCGGAGATACGTTGATCACCCGAACTGCTCAGGTTGCGTTGAAAGAACGGTATAAGTTGGTCCTGTGTGTCCGCGAAACGCCGATGTCGACGACATCCCTCGAACAGTGTGCGTTGCTCTCGCGCAACGGTGCGATCATTATGCCGATCGCACCACCGTTTTACTTCGTGCCGAAAACGGTCGAAGAATATGTGAAGGCCTTTGTCGATAAAGTCATGGGGG
>JBHHZW010000102.1:0-7475 GCA_046758305.1 Bacteroidota bacterium
ATCGTCTCACCCTATATGCTTAATATCAGTGTCTCACGCAAGGGGTGCAGTCCATAGATTAGAATGCTGATTGCCGAGTGATGAGTGATGAATTAGATAAAGGTGTAGATGAGCATGCTGATTGCTGAGTGATGAATGAAAAAGAAAGCATAGGTTACAGCCTTCAGTGTGGACTGGTCTGCCGACTTCGCCTACGGTGATCCCGCTGTTCCCCGTGCTTCGCTGTGATGGCCGATTGAGCAAGGATAGCCGTCAGTTCACCAGCTTCTCGAGCCAACCAGTCGCGCATACGATGATCACCGAGGTTCGCAGATGTGGCCAAGTCAAGCCAATACTCACATTCATCAGATTCTTCTTCCGCGATTTGAATCTTGGAAATGAAATCAGCTCTGGAGCGTGCACGGCATGCAGAACGATAATTCGCACCGACTGAGGTGCCGCTCCTGAGTAGCTGTGTTCCTATGGTTTTTCCGACGATATTCCGGGGAAATAAGCCGACAAACTCAATGACCTTTATGCCAAACCTTCTCGTTCTTGGCTTTAGTCCTTCGTTATTCATTCTTTTTTATTTGCAGGGCAACGATAAAAGTGGCATACATGCAATCTACAATATATACTGGCGGCCAATTATTCAATGCTACCAGCGATATTCTGATTGATCAAGCCAGCTCTATCAATTCATAACTCATCATTCACTACTCATCACTCAACTTATGGCCTGTCTTCCGTATAAACACGTCCTCCAGTGTCGGCTTTCTCAAGCTCACAGAATCGATCTGCCTGGGAAACGCCTCGATCAGCCGGGTGATGAGTTTGTGACCCTTTGGCTGCTCGATGCGAACCATACCGTCCAGCACAATTGCGTCAGTTCGAAATCGCCTCTGAATCCTCTCGCGTAAATTCTCCGGTTGCTCTGTCTCCACGATGATCATGTCTCCGCCGATTTCTTCCTTCAACTTCGTTGGCGAGTCGCAGGCCACGAGGTACCCTTGGTCAAGGATGCCGAGCCTGTCACAATGCTCTGCATCGTCCATGATGTGCGTTGTCAGCAGAATCGTCACTTCTTCAGTGGATCGCAATTCCTCCAGGTACTGCCAGAGCTCATGACGTGCGGTTGGGTCCAGGCCGGTGGTTGGTTCGTCGAGAAGAAGTAATAGGGGACGATGGAGGAACGCCTTCGCGAGTTCGACTCGCCGCTGTGATCCGCCTGAGAGGGTCTCTACAAGATCCTGAGCGCGATCCGAGAGTTTGAATCTGTCGAGCAATTCATCGATGCGGGAGTGCAAGTACTTGCCATGAAGACCGTAGAGATGACCTTGATGTCGAAGATTTTCAGACACGGTAAGCTTACGGTCAATGCTGGCGGATTGGAACACAACACCGATTCCTGTGCGAACAGAAGCTGGAGCTCGAACAACATCAAGCCCGAAGATTTTCACTTGTCCGTCACTCGGAACTAGCAAGGTGGAGAGAATCCGAAACAACGTGGTCTTCCCGCCACTGTTCGGCCCGAGAAGTCCGAAGATGTCACCGGCTTGAACGCTAAAACTTACCTCGTCGAGTGCACGACGCTCTTCGTAGGAAAATGAAACATGGGAGACTGAAACAATGGTATTCATCACAGGTCGCTATCGGGGGCAATGGTCGTCTCTGGCTACCCACTCCAGGATTGCTTACGGTATTGCAAAGAGGATTCTCTCAAGGAATCGATCCTCATGCTCCGGAGGCTTACACTTTATCGATAGTCATGAGAAACAGGAGCGCAGGGAGGTACAATAGCGAAGCAAAGAACGTTTGACGGGAATAGAAGTTCCTCTTCGCAAGCGCTTGTCCGCCAGGACGACCTGAGAACTTCGCAAACAGGACAGCATATGCCAAAAACCCAGCACCGAGGAGAAGCGCGCCAACAAAATAGAGAAATCCCGTCATTCCAACGAATGTCAGAGCTACGCTTGTTGGAAGAAGCGCTGCGGAGCAAGCCAAGACTTGAACGCTTGTTCTTGAACCATCTTCATCAACAACGGTCAGCATCTTGTATCCTGCACGGGCATAGTCTTTTCTGTACATCCATGCGAGTGAGAGAAAGTGAGGTATTTGCCAGAAGAACAGGATCGCGAAAAGGATCAACGCTTCGACCGTGATTTCATTTCTCACCGCAACCCAGCCCATCACTGGCGGAAGCGCTCCTGGAACGCCTCCAACGAGGGTGTTCAGCGGTGTAACTTTCTTCAGTGGGGTGTAGAGAAAGAGATACGTCGCGATCGTCAAAGTCGCCAGAAATCCGGTGAGGGGATTCGCCGCTGCTGTTAGGACAAAAATCCCCGCGATTGAAATGGTGACCCCAAAGACCAACACCTCCCCAGGCATGAGGCGACCGGAGGGGAGCGGTCTTCTCTCCGTTCTTCGCATGCTTGCATCGTGCTGTCGTTCGATGTACTGATTCAGGGCCCCTGCTCCACCCCCAACAAGTGTGGTGCCTATTGCAGTCAACCCGAAGAGCCAAAAATCAAACGATCCGTTCAACGCAAGATAGAAACCGCACAGCGTCGTGAGGACAGAGAGACCAGTGAGCTCCGGCTTCATGAGTTCGAGGTACTCGAGTACGCGGAAGCGACTGAGGACGAGCTTTCTCCCCACGATCACACTACTCTGTTTCACGCAACTGCTTCCTTTCTTGCACTCAGAGGTGGCAGGCTCAGGACACGTATTCCAGAAACGCGCCAGAGGTGGAGCGATGTCAAGACACAACTCACAAGGAGAACTGCACCAGTCGCAACGTGTGCGGTTGTGATTTCCACGGCCTTTCCTGAGAACACTGTAAGTGCGCCGAGGGCAATTTGGACTATCAAGAGAGCAACTAAGAGATAAGAAAATCTTGAGATTCTCCTTGCGGAAGAGGAGAGTTCTCGAAGGCGCAGGGAAGTCCACAAGATCAGGACTGCGACGACGGCTGCCCAAAGACGATGCACCATGTGAATGATGATCTGGCCAGACGTTAGCGGACCGTCTGCGGCTAATCGGATATCTTCATAGATGAGCTGTTTGTTGTATGCCTCGATCGACTCCGAGGAGAGAGAGGGGAACAATTGTCCATACGCAAGTGGGAAATCCGGCACAGCGAGTCCAGAGTCGGTGTGACGCATCAAGGCACCGAGGACGAGCTGAACATACACCGCTACTGTTGCAGCAATCGAAAGAGCGAGTGTGTTCGGCACATTGTCTCTTTCAGTCAATAGGGGTTGCTCGATTCTCCACCACCGTGAGGTGAACAAGGCGATGGAGACTACAAGGATGAAGAATGTTTGCGCCAGAGTGGCATGAGTTACAGAAATCGCCGTGGGCAGCATATAGAGAACCGTGAGACCTCCGAGCACGCCCTGCAGGATCACGGCCAACAATGCGATGAGACCGAGCACGCGGAGCCAGCGACGTTCTTCTTTCTTCCACAGCCAGACTGTAAGAATGATAGCGAGAACACCGACAAATGTTGCAACCATTCGGTGACCGTGCTCATAGAAAATGCCTCCGATCATGGGAGGCATTATTTGCCCGTAGGAAAGAGGCCAGTCGGGCACCGCCAACCCCGATCCAGTGCTCGTGACTAAGCCACCAGCAATAATCAGAAAAAACGTACTGATCGCGGTGAAGAGGGCAAATCGATGGAGGTATTTATGGTAGTTCGATGGCAAGAATCTTCCTTCTTTACTGGACTTCGATCACTCAATCCCCTTCGAGACCTTCAAGCTCTTCTCGGAGAAACATGGCTTCCTCTTCTAGCCACGCCTGGAAATCTTCCTTTGATTGTATGGTGACAAAACCCCGCATCCGATAGTGCCCGAGGCCGCAAAGCTGGGCACAGGCGATTTCATATTGACCGATTTGTGTGGGAACAAACCATACGGGGATAGTCATGCCGGGGATCGCATCCTGCTTCACGCGCATGACCGGGATGCCAAAGCTATGGATCACGTCTTTGCTCGTAAGATGAACGAGCACCGGCTTGTTCACGGGGAGATTCAGCTGGTTGATGGTGGCAATATCATCCTTTGCGCTGGGATCAGTTCGATCGAGCCCTAAGGGGTTTTCGGCACTGACGAGCGAGATATCCCTTCTTCCGAAAACGCCGTCATCGCCGGCATAGTGAACGTTCCAGGCGAATTGTTCTGCCACCACATAGACGATAGTGGAATTGTTTTCGGACGGGAATTCGTTTCTGATCTCTGCCCAGATGGGAAAGGCAAATCCGATGAGCAGGATCCCCTCGACGATGGCCACGCCCACTTCCGTGTAGTTTGAAAGACGGCTCTTCACTCCAGCATAATTTGCTCGTGGGTTCCTCGAACCTCGGAACCGAATGAGGCAGTAGAGAAAGAAGACTCCCCATCCGACGAAGAGAACCAGCATGAGCCAGTGAACCAGACCAATCATATGATCGATTTCACCTCCACTGGCAGAAGCATCGAATGGCAGCCCCAGGTATTCACTCATGTGTTCAATACCTCCTTCACTCGCGGGTTCTGGACTTTTCGGAGCTATCGAGAGCGCGTTCCGACCGTCTCATGAGCCGGAAGAAAAAGAACGCAAACGCTGCGAGGACGGTCCCGGTCACACCCACCAGGCTGGCGATCGCCATCTTCATCCCGTCTGTTATCGCAGAATCTTCAGCACCCGTCCCGAAGCAGTAGGGACAGGCAACAGCGGATTCAGTGAGGATGAACGATACGATCCCGAGGAGAACCAGAGTACGGAGTACGGTAGCAGTGTTCTTCATAGCTCCTTTAAACTCCTACAGCTTTTTCAACTTCTTGTAGACCTTTGTTCCATAAATGATCAACCCCACACCGACCAGTAACGAGATAATTCCCAGACTGAGATGCGTCGTATTGTCGGAACCTGAATAGGAATTGACTCCCCAAATCCCGAAGCCAAAGGTAAGCAGGATCGAGAGAATGATGAAAAAAATATGGAAGTACTTAAGGGACATTCTTGGTACCGTCGTGAAGACTCAAATCAGAAACAGGGAGGAATAGTAGTCCTGCGAAAAAGATTACTGTAAATATCAGGACTCCAAAGATCACTTTCCTCTCAGAGATCAAATGCATGAAATAACTTGCGACGAGCGATCCCTTGACAGCGGCGATGACCAAGGCAATAGCGATGTGAACTCCAGTGCTCACCTCAAGCGTGGAAGCACTTACAGTGATCAGTGTCAATGCCGCCAGGGCTACGAACACGGTTATATATACCCTAACGTGCTTTCTTATGTCCTCAGCTGTTTCACTCTTCATGAAGATCTTCTACAGCAAATAGAGTACGGGGAACAGGAAGATCCAGACGAGATCAACGAAATGCCAATACAGTCCTGCTACTTCCACTCGATTCGTGAAACGCTCCGGATCCGTGTTCCACATTTTACTTCCAGTTCCCCAGAAGTAGGAGTTCACGATCACCCCGCCGACGACGTGAAGCGCGTGCAAACCTGTCATGGTAAAGTAGATAGCGAGATAGGTGCTGGTGGCAGGGAAAAGATGATGAGAAAACTTGTCGTTGTACTCAAACGATTTCACGACGAGAAACACCAAAGCGAGCAGGATCGTCAGTCCCATGAAGATCTTAAAGTTCCGAAAGTTCTTCATCTTCAGTGACGCCCAGGACATGACCATCGTGACGCTCGAGGCGATGAGAACGAGGGTATTGAACGTGCCTATCGGCACACTGAGAATATCAGCCCCGTGCGGCCACTCTGCAGCTCCAACTCGGAGCAAGATGTAGGAAGAAAACAGAGCTCCGAATAGCATCACTTCCGATGCAAGGAACAACCACGTACCGAGCTTTGCGTTGTACACTCCAGTGTCGGGTCGAAGAGTAGCTGTATAAGGAATTTCCATACGCGTTCAAGCTTCTGCCAATTGATTCTGAGGTGTGTAGTCTTTTTCCTGGCCTGGTACGCTGTACTCGTACGGTCCGCGATGAACTTGGGGAAGAACAGGGAAATTTCCGTGGGGTGGAGGAGTAGGAGCTGCAGCCCACTCGAGGGTCGTAGCTTCCCAGGCATTCTCTGATACTTTCTTCCCCTTACTGATGCTCCGGAAAAAATTGAAGACAAAGGGGAGCTGAAAGACTGCCAGCACCCAGGCAGCTACAGACATGACTTCGTTGAGATACAGAACTTCCTGTGCATGGGCAAACTGGGCACCGCCGTCCCATAATCTTCGTGAAACACCTGCTAATCCTTGAATGAACATGGGCATGAAGATGAAGTTCATTGCAGCAAAAGAACCCCAGAAATGAATCTTGCCGAGGGTTTCATTCAATCTCCTGCGGGTCACTTTCGGGAACCAATAGTAGATGCCTGCAAACAGTGCGAAGATCGTTCCTGGAGCAACGATGTAGTGAAAATGGCCGATGACGTAGTAGGTGTCGTGCAGGTGCATATCGGTCGGTGCCAGCCCGAGGGGTAGACCCGTAAGCCCACCAATTCCGAACATCGGTAGAAACGCTAGAGCGAACAGCATGGGTGTATTGAAGCGGATGGAAGCACCCCACAGAGAAACGAAGAGTGCTGTGAGGATGACGACCGACGGTATCGAAATAATCATCGTCGTGGTTTGGAAGAACGCACTGATCACCGTTCCCATCCCCGTCAAGAACATATGATGTGCCCACACGATGAAGGACATAAACCCAATGAAGATCACCGAATACACCATCGATTTGTACCCCCAGAGCGGCTTCCGCGTGTTGTTCGCAATCACCTCAGCAATAATGCCCATTGCCGGCAGGATGAGAACGTACACTTCAGGATGCGCCAGGAACCAGAACAAATGCTGCCAGAGAAGCGGAGATCCACCGCCGCTCACCTCCAGCGGAACGCCACTGATGACAAGGCCGCTCGGAAGGAAGAAACTCGTTCCCACCAATCGATCCATAAACTGCATTACCGCAGCAGCTTCCAGCGGCGGGAACCCGAGGAGTAAGAGGAAGGCAGTCACAAGCTGCGCCCAGACGAAGAAGGGTAAGCGCATGAAGGATAAACCCTTGGCGCGTAACTGGATGATGGTCGTAATAAAGTTAATCGATCCGAGAAGAGAAGAGGTAATGATGAAAACCATTCCCAAGAGCCATAGGGTCTGTCCTGTCGTTGCGATGTCGGCGAGCGGAGTGTAGGAAGTCCATCCGGAGTTTGCAGCCCCACCCGGCACGAAAAAACTGATGAGCATCACAAGACCGCCAACAAAATACACCCAGTAGCTGGTCATGTTGAGCTTCGGGAACGCCATATCCGGAGCACCGATTTGCAGTGGCACCACGTAGTTACCGAAGGCGCCGACTGCCAGCGGCACAATCCCAAGGAACACCATAATCGTGCCGTGCATCGCACCCAGCTGATTGTAGAACTCCGGTAGCATTTTGCCTTCCGGCATTCGTTCCTCCCCGGTTACTAAGAACCAAACGACGGCGGCGAGGCCGATGAA
>JBHHZW010000103.1:0-7464 GCA_046758305.1 Bacteroidota bacterium
TGGCGCAACTGATCTAATGAATTGAACACCAGGAGCTCCCGATCGCGTTTTTCTGCGTCGTGATCAACTGATGGATGCTTTTGATATCAGTGGTGTGTGAAGTTTCATTCAGTCCATGTCGTTCTTCATTCCGATTTATCGCTCCAGACTGCAACCTACGTCCTGCTAAATGGCACAAAACCTCTAGGCTCCAAGACTGTCAAGATAAAGGGGATATACTACATCATGAAGCACGTTTCCAAAGTTGCTGCACTCGCGATTCTCTTTTCAATCAACGTGGTTGCGCTGCAGCAGAAGGATGTCAAGCCTCCTCCAGCGGCAAAGAACGAAAAGGTCCGGGTCATTGCCGGTGCTCGGTACAAGGCAGGGTGGCTTCACCGTGTGTTTTTCGGGTCTCTCTGGCGGAATCTCTGGACGACACCGATGGAAGTTGAGGTGCTCGACCTCGATACTTTTGCTGGAGGGCTAACAGTGATCAGGCGTTCAGGAGGTATGCAAACGAAAGGACTCCGGTTCAGAGGAAAGGACGGACGTCAGTACAAGTTCCGATCGACCGATAAAGATCCGAAGTTGGCTATTCCTCCTGACCTGCGAGAGTCGATCGTGTACGACATTTCCCAAGACCTGATCAGTTCAGCGAATCCGCTCGCCCCGGTTGTCGTTGACCCTTTTCTTGAAGCATTGGGCATCCTCCACGCAGAAACGCGCGTTATTATGATGCCGGACGATGAGCGTCTGGGAGAATTTCGTGGGGAGTTTGCTGGAATGCTTGGAACGATCGAAGTGCATCCGACCGCTGGGGCAGAAGGTCAGCCCGGGTTTGCAGGTGCGGACAAGGTTATCAGTACTTACAAGTTATTCAGTCGGCTGGAGGACGACAATGAGGAGCGCGCCGATGCAACAGGTTTCTTGACGGCACGGCTGATTGACATGTATTTGGGAGACTGGGATCGACACATGGACCAGTGGCGGTGGGCCCGCATTAATGAGGACGGGAAAAAAATTTGGAAACCGATTCCTCGTGACCGCGATTGGGCCTTTGCTCGATACAATGGGCTCGTTCCATGGATATCCACCCTGGCCATTCCGCAGATTGAGGGTTTTGGCGACAACTATCCGAAAATTGCAGACCTTGCGTGGTCTGGAAGATATGTCGACAGAAGACTACTTGTCTCACTCGACAAGCCTACATGGGATTCGGTGACGACGGCCGTCCTTGAAAGATTAACGGACACACTCCTCGAAAATGCTGTACGTCTGCTCCCTCCTGAAATGTACGCAAAGGAGGGTGAAGCGATGGAGAAGACGTTGAAATCGCGGAGGTCCAAGCTTCGCGAGGCTTCTGAAGACTATTACAAGCTTATCTCGAAATACGTTGACGTTCGCGGCAGCAACAAGCAGGAGTATGCAGAGATCAAACGTCTCGACGATCATCGATTGGAGGTCGCTCTCTACAAGCGAAGCAAGAAAACAGGTGCAAAGAAGGGAAAACCTTTTTACCGGAGAATCTTCGACGACAAACATACGAGAGATGTACGACTGTATCTCCTCGGCGGAGATGACATTGCTGTAGTAGAAGGAAAAGTGAACGGCAGCATCCAGTTGAGGGTCATCGGTGGAGATGGAAACGACGCACTCATCGACAATTCCAAAGTAAAGGGATATTTCCTCAGTGTTGTTCCATTCATACCGCACCCTGAAACGAAGACTCGCTTCTACGACAGCGATCGCAGGACGAGATTCAGGGCTGGTCCAAGTACCGCGGTGAATCGTCAGCGGGTGAAACCACCAGCAAACGACATTGAAAAATATGAGCCTCCGGTGCGAGATTGGGGTCACGATTGGAAGTTCGGACAATGGTACGGTGTTGATCCGGACAATGGGTTATTCATCGGGGGCGGTCCCATTCTCTACGAATTTGGCTTTCGCGCCGCTCCTTATGTCTACCGCATGGAGCTTCGCGGCGGTTATGCGACGGAAACGCGGAAGTTCCGAATTGATTATTCAGGGGAATTTTTTAGATTGGTAAAGGGTGCCCGCGTCTTTTTGCTCATGAGGGGATCTGAACTCGATATTGACAATTTCTTTGGTCTGGGGAACGAAACGATTCGAGATGAGAGACTCGAGGCAGCTGATTTCTACAAAGTAAAGCAAATAAGACTCCTCTTCCACCCCACGATCGAATTTCCGGTATTCAGCAGAACGAAGATTTCGCTCGGCAGTTCCGTAAAATACACGAATACAAAGGTCGAAAAGAATACGTTCCTCGACTTGACTCAACCTTACGGGGTCAGGAAAATTTCATTGCTCGGCTTCCACGGTGGATTCCGGCTGGATACAAGAGACCACCCTCTCGTGGCAAGACACGGAACCCTGTTTGACCTCAAAGGCTCGTACTATCCTGTGGTGTTTAACAACAGGGATTCCTTCGTGAAAGCACGAGCGGAGGCACGGGCCTACCTCTCAGGGAAAGTGCTCACTTACACGACTCTGGCCCTGAGAGTGGCAGGGGAAAAGATTTGGGGTGATCATCCTTTCTATGAGTCCTCGTTTATCGGTTCAAGTCGGACGATCCGTGGATTTCACAGAGAACGATTCGCGGGCGATGCGTCGGTCATCGGGAACGCAGAACTTCGATTGCGTCTGGGGAAGATTAAATTTCTGTTTCCTGGAGCTATCGGACTTTCATTCCTTGGTGATACCGGGAGAGTGTTTGTTTCTGGCGAGGACTCCGCGAAATGGCACAGCGCGGTGGGAGGTGGAGTCTGGTTTTCCTTTGTCAGGCCTGAGTACACGCTGAGCATTTCTGTTGCACGGTCCAGTGAAAGGACCGGAGTACATGCTATCGCCGGCTTTATGTTCTGAAAAGTTGAGAGACGTCAGAATTGAACGGCAGCCACGATTATCATACTGCGCTTGAAGATAATCAGGACTTCGAGGGTCTCGTCGTCAACACGCGAGTGTTCACGATCGGTAGAGGTGATGATCCTAAAAACCGATGAACGTGGGCGGATTCCTCGATTTCTCAGTCAGCAGAAGTGAACGTTGGCCGCCGAATTTCTCCGGTGGAAAAATGAACTTTGCCTCCTCTGGTCGTTCGGTCAGCTGATTTCTGCGGTCTAGGCGGCTCCGCCGGTCTCCAGTGAGGTTCGATGATGGAGTTGTATATATTGAGGCATGGCATCGCAACCGACCAGGAGGGGATGTACGTCGGAAATGATCGGGAGCGTCCGCTCACGCCGAAAGGCATGAAAAAAATGAAGAAAGAGTGCAGGGGGATGAGAGCTCTGCAATTGGAGTTTGACCTCATTCTCACAAGTCCGCTTGTCCGCGCAAGACAAACGGCGGAAGTTGTCGCGAAGGCGTTCGACGCACAGGATAAGCTGGAGGACTGTGCGCACCTAGCCTCGGGTGGAGACCATGATCTGCTCGTGAAGCAGTTGCAATCATATCCGGAGGATTACCGCATCCTTCTCGTAGGCCACGAGCCGGATTTGGGTACGTTCATCGCATCAATCGCATTCGGAAACGAGCACGCATCATTGAAGCTACGAAAAGGTGGTCTTTGCAAGGTTGTGCTCGACAATGAAAACCAGGCTTTTCGAGGTACGTTGGAATGGCTATTGACGCCAAAGCAACTCTTGATGCTGGGTTAACCGCCTGCATTTCCAGTATCGATAACGACGTAATCTTCGTAGTTTTCAGGATGCCTATATCCTCGGGAAGAGACCCTTCGGGATCCGTCAGATTGAAAGGAAGCTGATCATATGGGAAAGAAAGACAAAGAAGCGAAGAAGCGGAAACAGCTGGAGAAGGAGCTACAGCGCCAGGAACTGGAAGAGAAAAAGGCACTTGATCGGACAATAGACACCCTGTTCCGCGTCACGATACCTCATCATATGGAACTGAGCGCGTTAGCGGATCAGAAAGCGAACATTCTGATCACGATCTGCGCGATTGTCCTAGGACTTATCCTCGTACACAAGCCTGAACTTCTCTACGATCCGAATTTCATGTACCCGACCATCTCATTGGGAATAACCTGTATTGTGACGATGCTGCTTGCTATCTACGTTACGATGCCAAAGCTTTCGACAGATCTGTTCAAGGGGCAAAACCCCCCGCCGAAGCCGAATCTCTTGTTTTTCGGTTATTTCGGGCGGTTGCCCTACGCGGCGTACGCCGAGAAGATGGATGAGCTGATGAGGAATCGGCCGGAACTTGTTGATTCGCTGCTCCGAGACCTTCATTCCCTTGGAGTAGTTCTTGCGAAAAAGAAGTACAAGTACTTACGGTATGGCTACCTATGCTTCTCCATCGGAATTGTCATCAGCGTTTTGATCCTCGCGATTTCCCTCATCGGCGGTCACCGATAGGGCGATCCTTCCTGAGCTCGTTCACGCCGAACCAAACTTTACGCCACCGCGTTGTATTATATTGACAGAATTTGGCATTCGCTATGAAGGAGTCCGATGAGTAACAGGAGCGGTTTACTTCGAATTGAAAAGCCCATGAGCTTTGACACCGTTGAAGAAACTCCAGAGCACAACAGGTTACGTAGGGAGTTCCCCGCCAATCGGCGCTTGATCAACAGGGAGCTCAGCTGGCTCGATTTCAACCAGCGGGTGCTTGAGGAGGCGTTCGACCCGACAGTACCGATTCTCGAACGCGTGAAGTTTCTCGCCATAGTCTCATCGAACCTCGATGAGTACTTCATGGTGCGGGTTGCACTTGTTCGACGGCAGATTGAGGCTGGCATTAGCAAGCGCGGTCCCGATGGCCTTCGGCCCGCAGAGGTCATGGAACGCATTAATAGGCGAGTTCATCGAATGCACGAGGACATCGGTGATTGCTTCCGGAATCATATCACGCCTGCTCTCCGAGCCGAGAATATCCATCTCCTGACAGAAGCTGAGACGACCGCGGGGCAACAGGCCTTTGCGCAAGAATTTTTTCGGGAAAAGGTCGTTCCTCTGGTGGCCCCACTGCCGATCGATCCATTGCAGCCTTTTCCGCTCCTGGAAAACGCGACGCTCTATTTTTGCGTTAATCACGCGGAGAAGAAATCTCCCCGCAAAGCCAAGAGGGCTAACCTTGCGCTCGTTAAGATTCCAACCAAAACGCTCGGCCGATTTCTTCGACTTCCTTCCGCCGGAGATGCACTCCACATTATTCGCATTGATGATGTGATTCGCCTCTTTCTCACCGAACTATTTCCCAATAGCTTGATACTCGGCAGCTACGAAATCAAGGTCGTCCGAGACTCCGACCTTCAGATCGATGAGGTCGGGTCGGAGGATTTGATGCGAAAAATTATCAACGCCCTGCAAAAGCGAGGCAAGGCGCAGGCCACACGATTCCTCCACGACCCGGAGATGCCGAAATGGGTCGTCGACACATTTGCTTCTCGGCTGAAATTGCCGAGTTACAACATCTTCGCAGGAGCCCGTTATCATTCCTTCTCCGACCTGATGCAATTTCCGGATGCCGTCGGGAGACTCTCTCTTCGAGATCCGGAGATTCCTCCTCAGAGCGTGCCGAAACTCGAAGCGTGCGATGACCCGTTCACTGTTCTTCGTTCGAACGACGTTCTGCTGCACCACCCTTACCAGAGCTTCGCCACTGTCAGCCGTTTTTTTGAACGGGCAGCGGAAGATGATGCAGTGGTTTCGATGAAAGCAGCGTTGTACCGGGTTACTGTCGATTCTCCAATCGCCTCAGCTCTCGTCCGGGCCGCTCGGAGCGGCAAACTGGTGACCGTTGTTGTCGAGCTTAGGGCACGTTTTGATGAGGACCGGAATATTTCGTGGGCTCGGAGGCTCGAGGAGGCGGGTGCACACGTTATCTACGGGGTCGATCAGTACAAGACACATTGCAAGATAGGTCTTGTGGAAAGGAAGGAGGGCGACAGGATACGACGATACTGCCACCTGGGTACCGGGAATTATAACGAGCGCACCTCACAGTTGTACACCGATGTCGCCCTGCTCACAGCTCATGACGCGATCGGCGTGGACGTCGCGAAGGTGTTTAACCTCCTGACAGGAGGAGTGCGCCGAGAAACGTTTTCCCATCTCCCTGTGGCTCCGCTTTCCTTGCGGTCAGAATTCGTCCGGCGGATACGAAGGGAGGCTAGACACACGCGAGAGGGCCGTCCGGCGCGTATCGTTGCAAAAATGAACTCGCTCGTCGACCCGCACATGATCGATGAGCTCTATCTTGCAAGTCGGGCAGGAGTGCGCGTACAACTCATCGTACGCGGAATCTGCTGTCTCCGTCCTGGAGTGCCAGGTCTCAGCGACAACATCGAAGTCATAAGCATCATCGACCGCTTTCTTGAGCATGCACGCATCTACTTCTTCCAGAATGATGATCAACCTGAAATTTTCGTCTCGAGCGCCGATTGGATGCCACGGAATCTTAACAAGCGAGTGGAGGTTGCCTTTCCGATTCTTGATGCGAAAATTGCCGGTCAGGTACAGGAAATTCTTGAAGTACAACTTGGCGATAATGTCAAAGCGAGAGTCCTGAATCCGGATGGATCGTCCAAACGCCGACAGAAGGAAAGCGGTGCCCCAGTTCGTTCACAAGAAGCGTTGTTCCAACTTGCGCAGCGGCAAGCTTTGCAGGGGACATGAAGCAGTGGAAGCCAACTTGATTCGGGAGGTTCTTCAGTGTGCCGAGTAACATTCGATATTGACATCGAAGAAAGCCATGGTTGAAACTCAACAGAGAAAGCTCGCCGCCATCATGTTCACCGACATGGTGGGCTACACTGCTCTCATGCAGGAGGATGAGTCAAAGGCCAGAGCCCTGCGTGATCGCCTCCGCGAGATCGTTCGGCGATTTGTCGATCAACACGGCGGTAGGATTCTGCAGTTTTACGGCGATGGGGCCCTCTCGAGCTTCCGGAGTGCTATTGAGGCCACCCGTTGCGCAATAGGGATTCAACGGGCCCTGCGGGAAGAACCAAACATCCCGACACGCATCGGTATTCACGTGGGCGATGTAGTGTTCGAGGAGGAAGGCATTTATGGTGACAGCGTGAACGTGGCTTCCCGGATTGAGTCACTGGCTGCCCCTGGTGGGATTTCCATCTCGGACAAGGTGTATGATGAGACGAAAAGCCATCCGGAGATAGAAGCGAAATCGCTTGGCCTCGTCGAGTTAAGAAACGTAAAACGGCCCATCGAGATCTTTGCCCTCACTGGAGAGGGATTGGTTATACCTGAGACAGCGGACCTCATCCGGGAGGAGTCACCGGAAGAGGCTCTTTCTATGGAGAAGGACCGGATCGCGGTGTTGCCGTTTGTCAACATCAGTCCTGATCCGAGGGATGAATACTTCGCTGATGGGATGACAGATGAGCTGATTTCCAATCTCTCGAGAATTAGCGGTCTCAGGGTGATTGCTCGAACGTCGGTGATGCAATACAAGGGTGCGGGGAAAAGCGTTGCCGAGATT
>JBHHZW010000104.1:0-7423 GCA_046758305.1 Bacteroidota bacterium
GGGGCGACGCATGCGTCGCCCCGACGAAACCGTTAAAACCGTTTTATTGGTGTATGTTGAATTTGCTGGCACCACTCCCCTCAGAGAAGGAGACGCCATAGCTAGCAGTCCCCCTCCTAGGGGGACCACAGGGGGTCATGACTGTATCAAGCGAATTTGATTTGTCTATTTCCACCAACGCTACGCCGTCCTCTCTCGCCTGGAAGAGAGAGGAGGTAAATTAAGAGGAAGGAAAAGAATTAGTTGCGTAGGGCGCTCTCGACCTCCTCGTGAATCCTTTGCCAAACTCCATCGATATTCTTGAGAACATCGATATCGCTGAAACGCAGCACGGTCAATCCCTGAGTACGTAGATATGCATCTCGCTTGGCATCTCGCTCGAGTGCACCGTCCCCGAAATGTTGACTGCCATCCAGCTCGATGACAATTTTCGCTTTGATGGAGAGAAAATCCAGTATGAAAGGGCCGTAGGGAACCTGTTTTCGAAAATGAACTCCGAGTTGCTTGCGACGAAGCACAGACCAAAGCTTCCTCTCGCTATCGGCCATTTTCCGACGAAGTTCCCTTGCTCTGGGAATTGAAGACTTCGGATACTTAAGAAAGTATTTGCTCATGAACTTTTCTTCTCCTCTTCATCGCCCGATCGTCAACTTTTTCCCCTCGCGGTGGGCTCTACGGAGTCATGAGTCTATAAAGAGAATCTGATTCTGTACATCCAACTAGAGCTCTGACCCCCTCTTCATCTCCCCCTGAAAGGGGGAGGGACAAATTTAGGTGGAAAAAAAAGATCATTGTGCTGTGATAGGATTAATTCTCTCAATGTTTCCTAACCCTACCCCCGCTCGAAGTAGCGAGCGCGCTCCCAGTTCGTCACGACTTCGTCAAACTTACGCTGCTCCGTGCGGAAAAAGTGGAGGTAATGATCGATCACCTCACCACCAAAGACCGTTCGTGCCCACGTGCTCTTTTCTAGCTCCTGAAGGGCCTTGTTAAGACTCTGCGGCACCTGCGGCAGGTCGCGATCCACATAAGCATTCCCTTCAAACATTGATGGAGGCTCGATCTGCTTCGCGATCCCATCCAGTCCAGCGGCCAGCGTTGAAGCAAAGGCCAGGTACGGGTTGGCATCCGCACCCGGCGTACGACATTCAATACGTAGCAAGGGCCCATGCCCCACGATGCGGAAGCCGGCGGTGCGGTTGTCATAACTCCAGGCAATTGCGGTAGGGGCAAAGGAGCTCGCCACGTAGCGCTTGTACGACACCGGGTATGGAGCGTAGAACGGAAAGATCTCACGGATGTGAGCGATCCAACCTCCGAGGAACCAGCGAAAGACCGGAGACACGTGGAGAGGCCCGATGTGCTCGTTACCTGGAAAGAGTGGTTTGTTCTCCTTCTTATCCCACAGACTTGCGTGCAAGTGCATGCTGGAGCCAGCGTACCGTTCGTTCCATTTCGGCATAAAAGTGATTGCGCACCCCTTTTGGAAGGCAATTTCCTTTGCCGCGTGCTTGTAGATCGTATGTCGATCGCTCATTTCCAGAAAATCGGTGTAGCGCAGATTGATCTCCTGCTGACCAGGTCCCCACTCCCCCTTAGAGAACTCCACCGGCACTCCAGAGTGATCCATATGGCGGCGAATGGCACCAACAACAAACTCTTCTTTCGTTCCCTGGAGAATGTGATAGTCCTCGATATACTTTCCAATCGGCTCCAGATCCTCGTACTTCTTGCGAGCGGCCTCTTCATAAGAATCCTTGAATACGTAGAATTCCAATTCGGACCCACCCATGGCTACATAGCCCTGGCTGGCCGCTCGTTCAATCTGTTTCCGCAGGATGGCCCGTGGTGCAACGTTCACCAGCACGTCTTTTTCTTCATCGTAGACATCACACAGAACAATTGCTGTCTTGTCCAGCCACGCAGCCAGGCGTAACGTCTTCAAATCCGGTTTGAGACGGAAGTCACCGTAGCCGGAAGCCCAACTTGTGAATGCATAGCCCGGCACAGGGTCCATCTCCATATCACAGGCCAGGAGGTAATCACACGCGTGGATGGATTCGTCAAGCACGTCGTCTATGAAAAAGTGACCGTTGATACGTTTCCCGATTAAACGTCCGTAAATGTCTGGGAACGCGGTAAGCACGGTTTCAATGCGCTCGTCGGCCACCATCTGCTTGAGAGTTTTAATGTCCAACATGCCGCGCACAGGTGATGGAGCCATACAGTGGTCACCTCTCTCTTAATGGAGGAAATTCACAACGTGATGATTACGATCGATGCCACAGTATTTCTTTTCTTGTGCGGCGGGGAACTGAAATCCTCGCCTGCTCACCGACGTCCAAAGGACTTAGGCGAGCCTGGATCCAGCGCTGGCTGGCGCAAAGGCGGGCAGGGATGGGGCCGACGTGTTGGACGTACCGAGTACGGATCTAGGTAGATCCTACGCAGTACAAGATTAACATCTAACTTGAAGATATGCAATGAATACCGACAGGTCGGTACTCATCCCTCCCGGAAGCAAGAATTGCTTCGCTAGTCCTCTTTATACAGCCAGGCACCCGCCAGGGACGCAATTGGCACCTCGAAAAGCCCCCAAACCAATGTGATCAAAACGAGGTTTGTTGGGTAGAGCCCGAAGACCATCGTTCCACCAAAGCTCCATAACCAAACAAGAAACCAAACGGTCAGACCGACGATGATGGCGGTCTTTGGGCCGGCGCCGAACCTGGGCCGCATGGCCGCATAGATCCAGACGATGGCGATCCCCAGCACAAATGACATCACGACAAACGAGGCAATGGCGCCACCACCGACGGGAGGAAGATTGAGTGCCTCCATTGCTGCCGTCCACCGTTCTCCAAGAATGGGCTCGTTGAGCAGGAACTCACCGATGTTGAGCACAACACCTGCGAGCAATCCACCCAGAACTACCCGACCGATATTAATTTTTCCCATATTGATCCTCCGTAGAAAAATTGATTTATTTTGTGATTTATGCTAGCTTCTAACTCCGTGAAAATAAAGAAGAGGGTTGCGTTCCATTGACCTGCAATAGATACATATCAGAAAGGAGCACATGATGGAGATTCGGAGAGAAGTAGTACGATCAGGCGTTACCTTCGGAACTGCATTAGCAATCGCAATATCCTGGTCTGTCAACAAATCTGTCATTTGGGCGATCATTCACGGAATACTTTCGTGGATTTATGTTCTCTACTATGTGATTGTCTACTGAAACAAATCACGAAGTCACCGGGGGCGACCGGTCGCTCCTACCCTCAATCCCCCTCAGTTTCTTCCTGTTACCCCTCTCCGATTATTGTGAGAGGGGTAGTTGGCGATTGACCAGTGAGGGTATATTACGCTTTCGGCTCCTGCGACCCGACAGCCAAACTCCGTGCAACATCCCGAATTCTCCGCAGATCGAGCTTACCGGTGCCAAGATATGGGAAGACTTCGACTCGGAAAAATTGATTCGCGCGAGGAATCCACAAGTTTGGCAAATCTACACGTAGAAGTTTCTCGAAAATGTCGCTCAGTTTGTCTTCCGGGAGCGTATGAAGAACTACAAGACGCTCGCCTTTCTTATCATCAGGCACCCCAGTGACGGCAAACGTTTGCTCGGTCGCGCCGGCCAGCTCGTGCAGCTTTTCTTCAACTTTCAGTTGCGGAACCATCTCCCCTCCAATCTTGCTGAAGCGACTGAGACGGTCCGTGATGGTGACAAAACCGTCCTCATCCACAGCCGCGATGTCTCCGGTAATGTACCAGCCGTCATGCATCACCTCCGCAGTCTTGTCTGGACGCCCGAGATAGCCGCTCATCACGTTCGGGCCCCGCACGAGGAGCAAGCCGTGATCGCCGACAGGCAAAGGCTCCATCGTCTCGGGATCGACGATGCGGACACTCATGCCGGGCAAGGGGTGGCCGATTTTTCCGCGCTTCGCTCCAACCTGTCGAAACCCAGCCGACCGGAAATCATGAGTGTTTACCGTTACCACAGGCGAGCATTCAGTGCATCCATAACCTTCGAGCGGACGAATACCGAAGTGATCTTCAAACGCAGTAGCAATCCGCTCCGGAAGTTTCTCCGCCCCCGCCATAATGAATTGCAGACTCCCAAAATCTTCCGGCTCGATCCGCCGCATGCACGCCTGCAGGAACGTGGGCGTCGCGAGGAGAAATGTGACCTTATACGTGCGAACAAGTTCACCAATGGCTCGCGCATCGAGCGGGTTCGGATGAAATACAACCCCAACGCCAAGCGCGGCTGGCAACATCAGTGTACCGGTAAAACCAAACGAGTGAAAGAACGGTAGAATGCCGAGGATGCAGTCGTTCCGATGAAACGCGAAGGCTTGTCCCAGTTGCAAGAGGTTCGAAGCAACGTTGTAATGCGTGAGCATAACACCCTTCGGGTCACCGGTGCTGCCACTGGAGAAGATGATCGTAGCTAGATCATCGAGTGTGATCTTCTTCTCACGCCCGAGGATCCTCTCAAGCATTCTCACCGGCAGTGTCCACGCCATCAACAGTGCAACCAACTTCTCCGTGTGCCGTGGTCGTTGGCCCAATTCTTCCAGCAGAACAGATTTTCCAGGGACTGTAACGGGCACTCTTTCGAGAAACGCACTAGAAGTAACGACCGTCTGAAGGGCGCATTGTTTTGCACAGGAGGCGATCGTCTCATCGGAAGCAGTGTAGTTCAGGTTGACAGGTACCTTCCCCATCAGGAGAGCTGCGAAGTTGACGAGGGCGCCCGCAATCGATGGTGGCAACAGTATGCCGACCATTTCCTGTCCCGCCCAGACTGGCTTCAACCGGCGAGCCAGGAAGACCGTGCGCATCAGTGCTGAGCCGAATCGTATCTTGGGCACACGGAAGTCTGCCATCGCAAACCGAAACGGGTGTCGCCGGGCTGTGTGAACGAATGAACGCTGAAGGAGTTTCATTCGCTTCCTTCGGTGTTGCCAGGAATCGGTGTTCAGGTCCTGCACCGCCTGGCGAACCTCGAACGGCGTCGACCTCGGCTCCATCGGTTTGCCGTAGCTGACCGTCACGGGATATGGAATGCGTTCGGGAATCTTCCAGAAGAAGCGCCCCTTCTCGTAGCTGAAGATGCTGCCCCACACGCCGTCGAGGTTCACCGGAATGATGGGTGCATCAACATCTTTCATAATCCGCTCGAAACCGCGCCGGAACGGCAGGAGCTGTCCGATGCGAGTGATCTGTCCCTCTGCAAAAATACAGACGACTTCACCTTGTCGGATGGACTCACTCGCTTCGCTGAGCGCCCGGATCATTTCGCGCGGCCTGATTTGTGCCGAAATGGAGATTGCCCTGATCATCCGCGCGAACGGTTTCACGATAGGCATATCGTAAATGCCCTTAAACATAATGAAACGGACGAATCGATCAGTGGAGGCAATCAAGAGCAATGCATCGACGAATGAGAGATGGTTGGAGACAAACAATGCTCCACCTTTCTCGGGAATATTGTCCCTGCCCTCCACTCGTATACGGTAGACGGAGTGTGTGAAAATCCAGAGCAGTAATCGTAAGAGCGAGTGAGGCAGCAGTACTATGAGGTAGATAGTCGCTCCAAGCGTAGCAACTCCACTCACGAGAAAGACCGCCGCCGGTGTGACCTTCGCTACCGATGTCATCAGGAAGTAGATACCTAGAGCGAGGAACATACCGACAAACGAGAGCAAATTGGCTGCAGCAATAACGCCCCCTTTGTGTTCCTTCTCTGGACGGTGTTGCATGAGAGCGTGGATGGGTACAATGAAGAAACCGCCGAAGAACCCCAACAGAGCCAGGTTGACTGCAACGGCACTTAACGAAAGCCCCGGGCGGTAAAGCATGCTTGCAAACACGGCAAGACCAATCGAACCAAGGGGTACGAGGCCGTATTCAATCTTCTTGCCTGAAAGATGTCCAGCAGCGAAACTTCCTACCCCAATCCCAATGGCCAGAGAGGCGAGAAGGTAGGCGATCTGCGTTTGGCTCACTTCGAGGACATCGGTGCCGTACAAATAAATGTTCGCGTATAGGAGGTATCCAAGAGACCAGAAGTAGGTGTTGCCGAGGACAGCCAGAAACAGCACACGGTCCTTGCGGATCAGACGAATCTTCACAAGAAGCTCAGACAGAAAATTGAAATGAAACTTTCTGGAGGCGTCAGCCGCCGGTACGCGAGAGATACCCAGACTGGTGAAGAGACCAACGGCTGCCAGTCCGACCAGAATCATGGCTGACCACGCCTGGTCTTTCCCAAAAATTTCCGACAACATTGCACCGGCTACACTGCCGGTGATGATAGCTATAAAGGTCCCCAACTCAATGATCCCGTTACCCCATGAAAGACGCTTCTCAGGCAAGAGCTCAGGCAACAAGCCGTACTTCGAGGGACCGAACAACGCACTCTGTGTACCCATCAAGAAGACCAGTGCTAGTAATATCCCAAGATTGTTGAATGCCAAACCGGCCAGCGCCAACAGCATGACACCGATCTCCATAGCTTTCATTCCGATGGTAACCGTACGTTTGCTGAATCGATCGGCAAGAAAGCCTCCTGCCATCGAGAAGAGGATGAACGCAAGTGCGAACAGTGCTCCAACTACCGGTACGAGCTGATCGCGATGGGCTTGAGAAAGCCCCATGCCGAGGATGAGGAAGATGACAATGTTCCTGAATGCATTGTCGCTAAAGGCCCCCTGAAACTGAGTAATGATCAGGCTCCAAAAGCCGCGTTTCCACGGCCTCTCGGTGGTTTCGTGAGACTGAGGAGTGTTATTGGTTGTTTGGCCGGTGGACATGGGGTCTCCGCCCAAGGGTTTTTTTGAAAATGAGGAAGGTGTTCAAACGCCCGAACCAAGAATCAACCGATCAGGCTGTTTGCATTACGTGTATAGAGATTCCTGAAATGCTGAGGTCGGGAAAAAACTACTTACGGGGTGGGAGAATGGAAGAATGTACATCTCACCCGCTGTTAATTTCTGGCGAGAAATGTACGGTTTCTATTTGACTAGCGCAAGTAAACGATACGTAGGCGAGGCATGCCCTGCCCGCCGATGCACTTGCCAACGCTGGAGGCAGGCGGGCTCGCCCCTACTGATGCAGCACGGGCTTCAGTCTGCCATTTGCCTGTGAACCCTCACCCCGCCACACCAAGCTGTAAAGCGAACCCGCCCGCCTACGCGGTTCGGGCGGGTTGCTAATTCGCTTCCTAGCAGTCGTAGGTCAAAACAACACAGATCGTGCAAGGTCTCTGACCTTGCACACGTCGGGGTCAGAGACCCCGACGGATCGGGCGATGTCTTTGCCCCAAGGTTCTCGAAATCGTCAGCTGTGGGACCTGAAACCCCGTACAACGAGGTGAAACGTTCCACTGCGCGTTCAGTCACTCACCCTAGCA
>JBHHZW010000105.1:0-7421 GCA_046758305.1 Bacteroidota bacterium
GGAGCGTTTCCATCACTTTAGGGGGGAGTTCACGGCTAACGTACACTTTTCCGGGCATGCACTCACACTTTGATTACGAAGCTTCCACCCGCTGGTTTCTTCGGTCCTTGAGAATTACGATCATCGGTCCCACGTGCCTTGTGAGAACCACCCCACTCAGCAGCGCCACGAAGATCAGGAATTCTGCAACCGGAACGGATTCCGGCGAGGCCACCCCGACAGCAGAACTCGGCGTGACGACAAGCACTATCGGAGTGATAAGAGTCGCCCAGCCGTTGCCGAGTAGAATATCATGGGTTTTCCAATACGCCATAAGCCACAGCACTATCCAAAGGAGCATCAACGGCCATCCGAGCAAAAGCATCACACCCATCGAAGTAGCCAGTCCCCTTCCCCCTCGAAATTTTAGCCAGAGGGGGTAATTGTGCCCTCCGACGGCCGCAAGGCCACACAACCCGAGATTCCAGAACTCAACTCCATAGAGACTTTCAACAATGAGAAGAACGAAAACACCTTTCGCGACGTCCACGATAAACACCGTAAGCCCCAGGATCTTCGAGCCGGTCACGTGGTAGCAATTCAGCGCACCGACGTTTCCACTGCCTAGCTGTCGTATGTCCTGGCGGAGCTTCCAACGAACCGCAAAATACGCGGTGGGCAATGAACCGAGGCAATAGCCAACGAGCGGTATTACAAGGTATTCCAACAATGAGACAACACAAAGAAATGACTCACCGCGTCACCAAAGTTATGCAAAAATTACTGAAAAAAGGCCTCAGAGTCAAGGTGACTTTCAGGGATGCGCAGACTATAACTTAGTTCACACTCACCAATTAGGGATGTCCAATGCGAATGAATACCTTGCTTCTCTCTCCGAAAACGAGTATATTTTTGTTGAATTGCATCTTCGAAGGGATCTGCGAGAGTCCCTTCCTGATCGTTTCCTGAACGAATTGTGAATGACCAAGGACGAACTCAGAAACCTCCTCCGAGACTTCCGAAAGGGCGAACTCAGCGAAGATCAGGTTCTCGCGCACCTCAGGTCACTTCCGTTTGAACCCCTTGAATTTGCGATGGTGGACCACCATCGGGAGCTACGCAAAGGGTTTCCCGAGGTCATCTTCTGCGAACGCAAGACTGCAAACCAGGTGGCGGAAATTGCTCGTAAGATTGTGCAGAATGGAGGCCCTCTCCTCGCCACACGTGCTTCCGAAGAACACTTCCGCGCGGTGAGGAAGATACTCCCGAAATGCCAGTACAATACGCTCGCCCGAACAATCACCGCGAGCGCGCATGTGCGGTCCAAACGTCGAGTCGCGACAAGAGGCACGATCCTCGTCATCAGCGCTGGCACCTCCGACGTCCCCGTCGCTGAGGAAGCATATGAAACGGCAGCGATCCTCGGCAACCCGGTGGAGAAACTCTATGATGTGGGCATCGCGGGCATTCATCGGCTCTTGGCTCATACGGAACAGGTCCAAAACGCAAGTGTGGTCATCGTCGTCGCGGGCATGGAAGGCGCCCTACCGAGTGTCGTCGGTGGCTTGGTGGACGTCCCCGTCATCGCCGTCCCAACGTCCGTTGGATACGGCACGAGCTTCGGAGGAATGACCGCGCTGCTTGCAATGTTAAATTCGTGCGCACCGGGGGTTACGGTCGTCAACATCGACAATGGTTTTGGCGCAGGATTTGCAGCCACCTTGATGAATCGAAAGTAGACTCGGATGGACTGATTAGAACCCTGGTTACAGGCGCCTCATCAGGAACGATCATAGTCCTCAGTCATTCGACGGAAAAGTCTATTACACGAATTCTCATAACACCAATCATCTAGGTGCGAACGTATGCCGCGCGAAATCTCCGCAGGAGCGGTGATTTTTCGCCGGACCAAAGAGGACCCAGAGTATTTGCTCCTCCACTATGGGCTGGGCCACTGGGATTTTGTGAAAGGGAATATCGAAAAGGGAGAGGATGAGAAGGAAACTGTCCAGCGTGAAGTCGTAGAGGAAACAGGCATCAGAAGCGTACGCTTTGTGGAAGGTTTTCGGGAAGTCATCAAGTACTTTTATCGGTGGAAGGGCCAGGGAATATTCAAGATCGTAATTTTTTATCTTGTGGAAACGAGACGAAGGCAGGTCGCACTTTCCCGGGAGCACATAGGTTACCGGTGGCTTCCGTATGAGAAAGCGACAACACAGCTGACCTTTCAGAACAGTAAACGGGTGCTCTTGAAAGCGAAGAGCGCTATCGAAGGAAAGAGCAATTGACTGGAGACCAGCGATGTTGACGGACGTTTCCAGAATACAATTTCATCCGACGATTCTGACTTCGATCGGAAGGACACCGCTCGTGAGAATCAACAAACTCTCGAGGGGATACAAACCCCATATTTTCGCGAAGATCGAATCCTTCAACCCCGGCGGCTCCGTGAAGGATCGAATCGGACTCGAGATCGTCCAGGATGCGGAACGCGAGGGGCGACTGAAACCGGGAGGCACCATCGTCGAAGCCACTTCGGGAAATACGGGAGTGGGACTTGCCATCGTGGCAGCAATCAAAGGATATAAGACGGTGTTCACCGTTCCGGATAAGATGAGTCAGGAAAAGATTTGGCTGCTCAGAGCGTACGGCGCGGAGGTGCTCGTCACGCCCACAGCCGTGCCGCACGACTCGCCTGAAAGTTACACGGAAGTCGCGAAGCGCGTCGTCCGTGAGACTCCGAACTCGATCCTGGCGAATCAGTATTTTAACCCAAAGAACATCGAGGCGCACTACAAGACCACTGGGCCCGAGATCTGGGAACAGACGGGTGGACAGGTCGATTACTTCGTGTGCGGCGTCGGAACTGGCGGAACAATCACCGGAGCGGGAAAATATCTCAAGGAAATGAACCCGAATATCAAGGTCGTGGGAATAGATCCGAAAGGCTCGATCCTGCGCGAGTACTTCTACACGAAGAAATACTCTTCGGTCCTCAAGACCTACAAGGTCGAAGGAATCGGACAGGATTGGATGCCCGGAACACTCGACTTCGACTATGTGGACGAGATGATCGAGGTGACCGACAAGGAATCGTTCCTCATGGCGAGACGGTTGACGAAAGATGAGGGCATTCTCGTCGGCGGGAGCTCCGGGACAGCGATGGCGGGAACATTCAAACTTGCGGAACGCTTGGGTGAAAGGGACGTGGTGGTGGTCATTCTTCCTGACACCGGTGAGCGATATCTCAGCAAGATCTACAGCGACGATTGGTTGAGGGAGAATCGTTTCCTTGAACCGGAGCGCGTCACGCTGCGCTATATCCTGCAGGGGAAGTCGAAGGAACTACCCCCGCTCGTGTACGTCGCACCGCTTGACAACATCCGCCGTGCTCTCGACCTCATTCGTGACCACAACATCTCGCAGCTCCCCGTGATGGAAAAGAACGACGTGTTGGGTAGCATCACGGAAGGAATGCTCATCAATGCTGTCCTCCAGAAGGCAAGCTTGCTCGATGAGCCGGTGAAGAAAATTATGGAGCCGCCACTGCCTAAACTGGAAGCAGACACGAACATCGAGCATGCGGTCGACTTGCTTGGGAAGAAAAATCCTGCACTGCTCGTAGAGGACGACAGCAAGATTGTCGGAATCGTTACCCGTTTCGACATGCTCGAATACCTGTCCCGTTAGCGGCGGGACCGCGCACTCCATAGAGATCGACCCCAACAACCTGTCCCGATCTCTTTTTGTCGGCAAGTCGGAGAACTTACGAGAACAAATCCTTCGAAGCCAATCGGGCACTCAGCAGAAAGGACGATGCAAGACCGATGGGATTTTCGACACTCGCTATTCATGCCGGTCAGCAGCCTGATCCTACTACGGGCGCAATCATGACGCCTGTGTATCTGACCTCGACGTACGTCCAGCCGGAACTCGGAAAGGATAAAGGGTACGTTTATTCACGCGTAGCAAACCCGACCAGGACGGCTCTCGAAAAGAACATCGCCGCTCTCGAGGGAGGGAAACATGGACTTGCGTTCGCTTCGGGTATGGCTGCTATTACCACAATCATGCACATCCTGAAGAAAGGCGACCACGTGGTCATGTCGCAGAATGTCTACGGTGGAACTTACCGGGTCTCACATTTCGTGCTCACTGATTTCGGATTGATGTTCGACTACATCAATACGACCGATTTGAATCTCGTCCGCGGTGCCATCAAACCCAACACCCGGATGCTCTTTATCGAATCCCCCACCAATCCGACGATGGAAATCACCGACCTAGAAGGAATCGTCCGGATTGCCAGAGACCGAGGACTCCTCACCGTAGTCGATAACACGTTTGCGACGCCCTACTATCAAAAACCGCTGCAGTTCGGTATCGACATCGTCGTCCACAGTGCGACTAAGTATTTGAACGGTCACAGCGACATGCTCGGCGGAGTCATCGTCGTGAACAGCGACGAACTCAACGACCGCCTCCGCTTCATTCAGAAATCCGTGGGTGGTGTGATGAGTCCTTTCGATGCCTGGCTGTGCCTGCGCGGAACGAAAACTCTCGCCGTACGGATGACGAAACATAACGAGAATGCTCTGCAGGTGGCAAGATTTCTGTCGGAACACCAGAAAGTAAAACAGGTATACTACCCGGGACTTCCCTCCCATCCGCAGCATCTGGTCGCAAAGAAACAGATGGAAGGCTTTGCAGGAATGATCTCATTTGACCTCGGAGATCTCGGTGCTGCGACGAAGTTCCTGAAAAAGGTGAAGCTCTGTGCCCTCGCAGAAAGCCTGGGAGGTGTCGAGTCCCTCATTTCCCACCCTGCAACCATGACGCATGCATCTGTTCCGCCCGAGCAGCGAAAACGCATCGGCGTCACCGACGGCCTGGTACGAATCTCAGTAGGCATCGAAGATACTGAGGATATCATTGAAGACCTGCGACAAGCACTAGGTTCATGAAGGAGCACTCGGAATGTTTACAACGACAGTCACAGGCTTCGCTCAAGATCGAGCCCTCCGAAAACGACAGGAAAAGGCTTTCACCCGTCCATCAAATGACATTTCGGGCAAGCCTCCAGCAGAGGAGACAAGGAACTACACGCTCGAGGCTGTGCGAACGCAGCGGGCTCTCGGCCTGGATGTACCGGATATAGCCAGGAGCGACTACCCTGATGAGATCGGCGCAATGGCTCTCACCCTCGCAGGATTCGAACTCGACCTGACAGCGGGCGGAATGAGCCGGCATTCCATAACCAACACCTACATCAGCAAACCGTCCGCCAGCGGCGCGGTGCGGTTTCATGGAGACATCACCAGCAATGTTCCGGATAACGGAACGAAGCTCAAAACATCACTTCCCGGAATCTATACGCTCGCATCACGATCGATGGATCCCCACTCCAAGAACTTCGACGCCCTTCTCGAAGGCCTTGTACCTGCATACGCTGATGCCCTCAGCAAACTCCAGACCCAGTACGTTCAGTTTAACGAGTACGAGCTGCTCAGGAACCCGACGATCGAAAACATCAACCGCGTAAAGAACGTGTACCGGAAGCTCAATTTTTCCGGAAAAAAAATACTGGCGTTCTATTTTGGAGACATTCAACCGATTGTTGAACACCTGGATGAGTTGCCTGTAGAAATTATCCATCTCGACGTTTTCCACGGCGGCAACACAGATCAACTGCTTCATCACGCACCAAGAACCAAGGAGATTATCTTAGGACTGCTGGACACTGTGCAATACAGGTCTGACGACGAGGCGAGTGTCGTCCGCACCGCAAAAAAGTTCGCCGAAAAGATCGATCCCAGAAAGCTCTGGCTGAGCACAAATGGTGATCTTGTCTATCGAGGTCGAAGTTTCTCCGAATCTAAGATCAACATGCTCGTCCGCATAGCTCACAAATTGCGGTCCTGAGATGAATGGACATTCACGATTCGTTTAGAAAGCGAGCTCCTCCACGATGGCACTGGAACTTAATATTCTCCCCGTTTCCTCCGTTGGAAGTCTCCCCAGACCGGATTCCCTGAGACGCGCCCGTCAGGACTTCAAGAAGGGTCGAATCACGGAACAAGAGTGGGAAAATTCCGTCAAGCAGGCAACTGAACACTGGGTTCGATTTCAAGAGCAACTTGGAATCGATATCATTGTGAACGGAGAATTCTACTACTTCCCAACGGATGATATGACTTCCCCTGCTCTGCACATGGCAAATGTCGTTCTCGACGAAGAGTGGAGTTATTCATTCCGTGATCGATTCTATCAAGCTCCGATCGTCAGCAAGCTGCCGGAATATGTCAGACCGATCAGCGTGCGGTGGCAGCAGTTTGCCCAGAAGCTTACCGACAGGCCCGTCAAGAACATCGTCATCGGAGGTTACAGCCTCATGGATTGGTCTGAGATTGCCGATCCTTCCCTTTCACGTCAGCGCGTCGCGGTCGCTTACTCGAAAGCAATCAATCGGGAGATCTTGAACCTATCTGAGGCCACATCAAGAATCGGCAAACCTGTGATCATTCAACTCGATGAGCCTGCGGCTTCTGTTCGACCGGATGAAAAGGATCTCGTGGAGGAATGCGTCCACAGAGCGTTGGAACGATTGGGGAACGATGTCTATACCATCCTTCACACCTGCTACAGCGACACGTTCGTTCCCGACCATCCGAAACTCCAAGAGGTTACGCGCATGTTTTACCGTCTTCCCGTCAAGCAGCTTGACCTCGAATTATCGAAGAAGAGTTTCTGCAATCTTGATATCTTTCGGGAGCTAAAACCTTCACAAGATATCGGCGTTGGCGCTGTAAATGTGCATTCTGGTGAGATTGAGGACTCCACCTATGTCGAACACGGCATCCAAAAGGCAGCAGAAATCCTGGGTGCAGAGAGGGTCTGGATCAAGCCTGATTGCGGGATGAAGATGCTGACAGAGGACGAGGCTGTCAAGAAGTTCAAGATCATGAAAGCGGTTTCAGACAGACTCCGAAAGCAGCATGGCTCACGAACTGTAGCGTTTCTCTGATTCCCGGCCACCGAGGTCTGAAGGAGGGTGATTCTGGCGCCAATGCAACTTGAAACTCTGTAGGACAAAGCATTGAAGGACCGTTCGCTTGCCTGCCGAGTCAATATGGCCCGAGCGTTCACACAACAGGAGTACGCCTCACTCGAAGCAAGAAAGAAGCATGTCACAATGATGTCTGGGATCTTGGCGTTCATTGTGCCCATTGAGATATTGTTTATCTTTTTTGTTTTTGCCTTCCTACTCAAACTTGGCACCGCCACGGGGCTCATCGTAGCGGTCGTCCTATCGTCCATGACCGTGTTCCCTCTACTCATCCTCCAAAGACAGAAGATCAAAATCGATCAAGATCTTCAGGGCCAGATAGCAGACGAATGTGAGGGAATTGTGGACAGGGTCTGGTATGGAAACCAGATTCAGC
>JBHHZW010000106.1:0-7390 GCA_046758305.1 Bacteroidota bacterium
GATGATGTCCTCGTCCTTCGAATGGATGACGAGCGTGTGGCCGAGCCCTCCAAAATTGAGAAGCTCGATGCACCGGTGACACGCGTCGCGCCATCCGTCCTCCGTGTAAAACGAGAGCACAGGAGAGAGCTTCTCTCGGGAGAGTGGATATTCACGGCCGACACCAGCCAGCTCTGCAATCAATATTGTCGTCTCCGCAGGGGCATTGACTCCCACCTTATTGGCGATGTAGGTTGCGGGCTTGCCGACGATCTCCGGATTGATTTCGCCTCGCGGTCCAAACAGTAATCGACCGAGTCTTTCCTTCTCCTCAACGTTGCAGAAATAGCCCTTGAGTTTACTGCATTCTTCGACGACCTTGTCACGGATCGGTGCGTCACAGATGAGGGCTGATTCCGTCGAGCAGAGCGTGCCGTAATCGAAGAGCTTGCCGGAAATGACGTCGGCCACCGCTTTCTTTACATTGGCTGTCCGTTCGATGAATGCGGGTACATTTCCTGATCCCACGCCATAGGCTGGCTTGCCGGCACTGTAAGCGGTTCTTACCATCGCTGTGCTTCCCGTGGCGAGGATAATGTCGACCTCATTGTGCTTCATCAGTTCCTGTGTCGCCTGCATGGTCACATTGGTCATGCAGGCTATCAGCCCCTGGGGAGCACCTGCTTTCTCGGCCGCATCGGCCAGCACGCGGGTCGCCTCGGCCGTGCAGTTGGCGGCGCGAGGGTGGGGGCTCGCTACGACGGCGTTTCGGCCTTTGACGGAAATCAGAATCTTAAACATGACCGTGGACGTGGGATTCGTCGATGGGATCAGTGCGCACACGACGCCCATCGGATCCGCGATTTCCACGATTTTTTTCTTTGCGTCGAAACCAATGACGCCGACAGTTTTGAGATCTTTGATGGATTCGTAAGTCCATTTAGAGCCGAATTCGTCCTTGATTTTCTTATCTTCCGGTTTTCCAAAGCCCGTCTCTTCATGAGCCATACGGCCGAGCCGTTCAGAAGCCGCGTAGCCAGCATCCGCCATCGCCTTGACGATGCGGTTGACTTTCTCCTGGGAGAAATGCCAGAATTCCAGCTGGGCAGCCTTGGCGCGCGCGACTAGGTCACGCATCTCCTGGATGGCGAGCAAGTCTTTATCGATGGCCATGGGTGCCTCCGAATCTCGTATTTACCGTTAGTCGTGCCCTTGTAGGTTCGGGTAAGAGTTGCTCTCAACTCTCACCCTATTAAAGCGGCTTGTACCCCTCTCTACACAAGAATGAGAGAGGGGTTCGTGCGATTTGGAGCGCTGGGGAGAGAGTTTCAAGCCACGTTTGTTCTGAAACCTCACGCGAGCGTCTCTCAGGTGCCTTTGACCCTTTGAATGTTTGGGAGAAGGGGTCCCCCCGATGCCGTCAGCGGCGGTGAGAGATGCTTCCTAAACATCACACCAAAATGCTATCCTTGGCCCAAACGGCGAGGCCAGTCTTCTCATCGAGCTTCCGGTCGAGTGCCTTGCCATCCAGTTCCTCGATGAAGAGTTCACAGGCAAACACAGTTGTGCCCGGCATCAGATGTCCCCCGAAGGCCTTCCCCCTTTCGTCGCTAAGAGCAATATGTACGTGCACGAACGGCTGACCATCTCTGAGGCTTACGTTTCCAAAGCAACTCAAGATCTCCATCTGCTTCTTGGATTTGATAGTAACGTATTTTTTCCTACGCTGGTTGTAATACGCCACCGTAGCATTTTTCACAGCTCCAATAGCAGTGACCTTGCCGACTTTGATGTCTTCATCCTTACAGAACTTCGCGATGCTTTCGTATAAGTCAGCGCCATTGGGAAGCCGGCCCAAGAATGTACGTTTCGATCTGTACGAATTGAGAGCCATAGATTGTTCCTTTCCCACCTTCGGTGAGATAGGCAGCCGACGACAGATCGCAAACTCTCTCACAGCCGCGAGTTCAAAAAAGTCGTTCCTGGCCGACGACTGATTTTCTCTTCAGACCGAAGTGCCGATAGGCGAGTTCCGTTGCTTGGCGGCCTCGAGGCGTGCGGTTCAGGAAGCCCTCCTGGATTAGGTATGGCTCATAGACTTCCTCGATCGTGCCGGATTCTTCTCCAACGGCAACGGCGAGTGTTGCAATGCCGACGGGTCCGCCGGCATATTTCTCGATGATGGCAAGCAAGATGCGTTTGTCCATATCATCAAGGCCATGTTCATCCACTTCGAGTGCCGTCAAGGCATACTCCGAGACCTCTCGGTTAATGACACCCGCGTGCCGAGCTAAATTTTTATCCGCCTGGGCGAAATCGCGGCAGCGCTTGAGAAGCCGATTGGCAATGCGGGGCGTCCCTCGCGATCGTTTCGCGATCTCTTCGACCGCATCCTCCTTGCACGTGATCTCGAGAATCGACTCTGATCGCCGTATGATGTTCGCCAGTTGATCAATCTTGTAATAATCGAGTCGGCTGGATATCCCAAACCGGGACCGTAACGGTGAACTGAGCAGTCCAGCTCGAGTCGTAGCCCCGACGAGTGTGAAAGGTTTCAGTCTGAGTGAAATGGTCTTTGCACCCGGTCCGCTGTCGATGATGATGTCGACGTGGAATTCTTCCATCGCCGAGTACAAGTACTCCTCGATTTTCACCGGCACTCGATGGATCTCATCGATGAACAGGATCTCATGTGTTTCGAGCGACGTGAGAATTCCGGCTAGGTCTCCCGGCTTCTCGAGTGCAGGACCCGAAGTCACTTTGATGCCGTAACCCATTTCGTTAGCGAGAATGTAAGCAAGCGTCGTTTTGCCCAACCCAGGTGGCCCGGTCAAGAGAACATGGTCAAGTGATTCGTCTCGCTTCTTGGCCGCTGCAAGGAACACCTTAAGGTTTTCAACGATGTTTTCCTGACCGACGAATTCCTCGAAGCGAAATGGACGGAGGGTCTGGTCGAGTTCTATTTCATTTTCCAGACGTTCGGGAGAGGTGTAGTGAGATTTTTGTGCCATAGCGGGAAAACTTTTGCTGAATTTACTCACGCATGCTGAGAATAGCAACACTCACGAACCTCCCGGAGGTTGAAGTGTTCACCATTGTGAACCTTCGGGAGGCCTATAATTTCCCCGTGTGCCGCAGTGCGCGCTTGATAAGCTCTTCCAGGGTAAGTTCGATTTCGTCCGCTTCTTTCAGCACAAGCCGGATGGCCTTCTCCGCGACTGCTCGCGTGTAGCCAAGCGACGAAAGAGCAGACAGGGCCTCCGCGCGAGCCGATGATAGCATCTCTCCAGGCAAGGCAGCAGCGGTGCTCGGAACCTCGAGCTTATCGCGCAGTTCCACGATGAGCCGCTCCGCCGTTCTTCTTCCTACACCGGAGATTGAAGTCAAAGCCTCCAGTTTTCCGGTGGCAATACAACTTTCCAGCTCCAGCACGCTCATTCCAGAGAGAATCCCCTGAGCCATCTTCGGTCCGACCCCCGACACGGAGATGAGGAGCCGAAACATATTACGTTCATCCGCAGACGCGAACCCATAGAGCACGATCGCGTCCTCACGGAGATGCAGGTGGGTAAGAACTTTGGCTTTGGAACCAGGGTCGCCCAGCTGTTCGTAAGTGGAGAGAGGTATGTGGAGTGTGTATCCGACACCGTTGACGCTCAAGACGATCTCTGTCGGGTTCTTTTCGACGACCAAACCTTCAAGGTATGAAATCATGGTGTCAGTCGCAGTTCAATGCTGGCTTGCTCCTCACTTCAATCCTCTACGAGGTCGTAGACTCGACTTCCCGAGGAGGCCGTATGCCGAATCCCTGAGCGTTTGTCTGCGACCGCCGAGATGCCGCACCACCCGGTCAGGATGAGCCGCGAGATACGATTTCCAGCTCTTGGAAGACGACCTTACACCTGCGATTCGGTGAAGATGGCAAAGGGCAACCGCCAGTGCATCGGTCGAATCGTAGAATCTTGGGGACTCTTTCATCCGGAGGAGATTCTTCACCATGAACTGGACCTGGTCTTTCGACGCTGCCCCATTTCCGACAACGGACTTCTTTACCTCGCGGGGTGAGTATTCTGCGGTGGGTATATTGGCGTTCACCGCCGCCAAGAGAGAGACTCCACGCGCATGTCCGAGCTTCATGGCGGACTGTGCGTTCTTCCCGTAGAACGAGGTCTCGATGGCGAACTCATCTGGGTGGTACTTCCTGATGACCCGGCGCAGCCGGGAGTAGATTAGCTTCAGGCGAGCCGGGAGTCGGTCCTCGCTTCCATTCCGGATGGCGCCGTATTCCCGCAGGCGGACCCGCTGGCCCACCTTCTCCACGACCCCGTAGCCGGTGATGAGTGTTCCCGGGTCAACGCCGAGGACGATCATAGTATCATAACGATGATGCAGAGAAAACTTTCGAGTGTGCATGCTAACTGCTGAACGATGCCATCACCTTTTCGTCGATGTCGAAGTTCGAATACACGTGCTGCACGTCATCGTGCTCCTCCAGTGTTTCCATAAGCTTGAGCACGTGCTCAGCTTCTTTCCCCTCGACGCGAACGGTTGTTTGAGGAACCATCCGCAGCTCCGCACTTTCGACCTTGATGTTGTTTTCCTCCAGCGCTTTCTTTACGTGCTCGAAGTTCACCGGCAAGGTCGTGATTTCGAAGTATTCTTCTTCTGACTTCATATCCTCTGCGCCCGCTTCGAGTATGATCGTCAGAATTCTGTCCTCATCAAATCCAACGTTTGGAACGGTGAGAACCCCTCGCTTGTGAAAGGTCCACGCAACCGAACCCAATTCCCCCATCTTCCCCCCGTTCCGTTCAAACACGCGACGGATCTCCGAAACCGTCCGATTCTTGTTGTCCGTGACGGCTTCGATCAGCACGGCAATTCCAGCTGGTCCGTAACCCTCGTAGATGGCCTGCTCGTACGAAGTGCCCGGAAGTTCTCCCGTGCCGCGCTGAATTGCCCGTTTGATGTTCTCAGCGGGCATGTTGTTGGCTTTCGCGGTGCTGATGGCGAATCGGAGGCGCGGGTTGGCTTCAGGGTCGCTGCCTCCGTCGCGTGCGGCGATGGTTATTTCCTTGATCAGTTTCGTGAAGCGCCGGCCGCGAGCAGTATCGGCAGATGCCTTCTTGCGCTTGATCGTAGCCCATTTGGAATGACCTGACATGACAACTTCTCGTTCTTCGATTTCCTCAGCATGACAGCTTCTGGAACACTCAAACGACACAGGAACGGGAACGAGCTCCGCGAAAGATGATACCAGACCAAAAGTAACTAGTTTGCAGGATTATTTCAAATCTTTGATCTTCAGCTGTGGGACTGTCTCCCTTTCTTTTCCGTGGACGGAGGGGTAGCCCGAAGGACTGCTCCATTCACTCTTGCCGATCGAAAAAACGATGTCAAGGTTTTTTCGTCCCTGCTCGATGCGCTCGATCAGATGGCCTAGGTTGAAACCGATCGCGTCGAAGGTGAGGGCGCCCTCCCGCACCTTGAATCGCAGATGGCCTCTGCCGACGGTACGCGGTGTGCCTGCGATTTCCACGTTATGGGTCAGGAAGACCGGGCGCGGGTTCTTTGGACCGAAGGGAGCAAATTGATCGAGTATGCGAACGAAGCGCGGTGTCACTTCTCGAAGCGTCAGCTGCGCATCAATTTTGATTTTCGGAGTGCGCTGATCCTCGGTAAGCAGTTCTCGGACGACCACATTGAAGGCTTCCCGAAATTCATCGACGTGATTGAGTGCCACTGCCAGACCCGCTGCGTACTTGTGGCCTCCGAATTGAATCATCTTGTCTTCACAGCGCTTCAGAGCTTGATAGATATCGAAACTGTCCACGCTGCGTGCCGATCCCTTGGCGACACCTTCGACTGTTGTCATCATGATCGTGGGGCGATAGTACTTTTCGACGAGCCGGGAAGCGACGATTCCGATCACACCCGGATGCCAATGTTCGTGATGAAGGACAATGCCCCCGACGAAGTCGGGGCTCTCCGTATCCACACAGTTCTCCACAAGCTCCTGCGCTTTCAGGAAGGTGTCCTCATCGATTTTCCGGCGGTTCCGGTTTTCCTCCTCAAGTACTTGTGCAAGAGTCGCTGCCTCCACATCGCTGGCGCACGTCAGCAAATTGACAGCGCGCATGGCATCCCCCAGTCGACCGACGGCGTTTATCCGTGGAGCGATGACAAAGACAATCTGTCCCGTCGTGATGGCGCCCGGCTTCAACCCGGCGCTTTCAATCAGAGCTTTGATGCCAGGACGGGGATTGTCATTGATCAATTCAAGACCGAGTTTCGCGAGCGTTCGGTTTTCACCGTTGAGTGGTACAATGTCTGCGCTGGTGGCAATGGACACGAAGTCGAGATATTGCGCCGGTGACGGAAAATCGATCAGTTTCTTGCAAATACCCTGGATGAGTTTGAAGGCAATACCACAGCCGCAGAGACCCTTGAAGGGGTACAGACAGCCAGGCTTTAACGGGTCGAGGACAGCGTGGGCAGAAGGCATCCTGTCGGTTGGCTCGTGGTGGTCACAGATGATCACCTCAAACCCAAGGCTCGCTGCGTACCCCACCTGATCGATGGCGGTGATGCCGCAGTCCACTGCGATCAACAGCGTAGCGCCGAATTCCTTCCCACGATCAATGCCTGATCTTGAGAGGCCGTAGCCTTCTTTGATCCGATCCGGTATATGGAGCATAACATCGAAGTCCAAGCTCTTCAAGAAGAGGTAAAGCATTGCAGAGCCATTGGTCCCGTCGACGTCATAGTCACCGAGGAGCAATATCTTTTCTCGAAGTCCACGCGCTCGAAGCACGCGCGAAACTGCTCGGTCCATCCCGCTCATTAAGAAGGGGTCATGGAGCAGGCCGAGAGTGGGTCGGAAGTAGGCCTTCGCCTTCTCGAACGTGTCAACCCCCCGATTCACGAGGATCGTCGCAATCGTTTGTGGTACGTTAATTTCTGCTGCCAAGCGTCGTACGGCTTCGGGCTCGGCAGGTGGATCCATATTCCATCGGTATTCCACGATCGACTCCCTTTGCCTCCCGATGTTCTTACGACCTAGCATCGAGAGCGGCTCACCGGAAAAAACAAAACATCCAGAGTAAGTCGATAAGCCGAATTCTGTCTGTTCCGCCACAGGCGGAAGAGGCAATCATTTCTCTTTTCCCGATCTTGCGACCGGGATCAAGCGACCTACCCGAGGATCTACCGAAGCGGGCCACTTCGTCCTGGACAGAGTCAGTCTGGGCCAGAGGCTCATCAGCCTCAGGCTGACAGCCTTCGGTTGAGGAGTCTGGCGACTGACTTTGCCAGGATGTCCTCCTACGTGGTCTTGCTCCCAGTAGGGTTTGCCGTGCGTCACGCATTACTGCGTGACCGGTGGTCTCTTACACCACCTTTTCACCTTGAC